>NZ_JACBWZ010000291.1 GCF_013870595.1 Streptomyces sp. WELS2
CGGCGCGCCGACGTCCTCGTGGACCGGCCCGGCGCCGCCGTACGGCTCGCCCGGTGCTGTACGCCCGTACCGCCGGACGAGATCACCGGGTTCGCGGTGCGCGGGGGAGTGGTGACCGTGCACCGCGCGGAGTGCGCGGCGGTGGCGCACATGAAGGGCCTGGGGCGCGCGCAGATCGGCGTGCGGTGGGGGGACACCGCGGAGTGCAGGGTCACCCTGGTCGCCGAATCGTTCGGCCGCCCCCATCTGCTCGCCGACCTCACCGAGGCCATCGCCCTGGCGGGCGCGGAGATCGTCTCCGCCACCGTCGAACCGCCCAGCCAGCAGCGGGTGCGCCACACCTACACCCTCGAGCTCCCCGACGCCTCCCACCTCCCGGCCCTGATGCGCGCCATGCGGGACGTACCCGGGGTGTACGACGTGACCCGCGCCCAGCACCAGGCACCCGCCCCCTGACCACACCGCGCGCCGGCCACCCACCACCTCCGGCCCAGCCGCATCCGTCACCTCCCGGCTCCGAGCACGGCCTCCGGCCGGCCTTCGGCTTCCCGGTCCGGTCGACGCCGGTCAGGTCCGCGTTTCCGGCCTCCCGGTCCTGCCGGTGGCGGTCAGGCTCGCGACTGCTGGTTCCCAGACCCGCCGACGGTGATCCGGCCTGCCTCCCGGCTCCCGCCCCTGCCGACGCCGCCCGGTCCACCTGTCGTCCCGGGCCGGGCGGTGGTACCCGGCCCACCGGCCGTGCTGCCCCTGCCGACGGCGCCCGCCCCCGCCCATCGGGCCGCCTCCTGACGACGGCGCGCGACCTACCCGTTCGGGTGGGCCGGACGCGCGTCGTCGCCGTGCGGCGGGGCCGTCCTGGTAGCGGTGGTCCATGCCGCACAACCCCCGTCTCCACCTCCGCCCCCGGCCCGAGTCCTCCCCGCACCGCCTGGCTCCGCCGAGCGAGCCCGACGCCACCCCCCGCCACACCCGGTCCGGAAAGACCAGGTACCGCAAGGCGGCCTTGCTGGCCTCCGGTGTCTCGTTCTGTCTCGTAGCCGCCGCGGCCCCGGCCGAGCCCCTCGGTGTCGGCGACCGGCTCTACCCCTACCTGGGCAACCCCGGCTACGACGTCGCCTCGTACGCCCTGGACTTCACCTACACCACCCAGGACAAGCCGCTGGAGGCCGTGACCACCATCGACGCCAGGACCACCGCCGACCTGGAGCGCGTCAACCTCGACTTCACCCACGGCACCGTCCGCTCGGTCGAGGTCGACGGACTCCCGGCCGGGTTCACCAGCGCCGGCGAGGACCTGGTCGTCACCCCGCGCCACCCGCTGGCCGAGGGCCGCTGGTTCCGGATCACCGTGCGGCACACCAGCGACCCCGTCTACGGCAAGGACCAGCAGGGCGGCTGGGTGCGCACCGCCGACGGGCTCGCCATGGCCAACCAGGCCGACGCCGCCCACCTGGTCTTCCCGTGCAACGACCACCCGTCCGACAAGGCGATGTTCGCCTTCCGGATCACCGCGCCGAACGCCTACACGGTCGTCGCCAACGGCCTGCCCACCGGAGCCGCCCGGCACGGCGACACCACCACCTGGACCTACCGCAACCGGCACCCCATGGCCACCGAACTCGCCCAGGTCTCCATCGGCCGCTCCGCCGTGGTCCGCCGCGAGGGACCGCACGGGCTGCCCCTGCGCGACGTCGTCCCCGCCGCCGCCCGCGAGACCCTCGAGCCGTGGCTGGCGAAGACCCCGGACCAGATCGCCTGGATGGAGAGCAAGGTCGGCCGGTACCCCTTCGAAACCTACGGCGTGCTCATGGCGCAGGCGTCCACGGGCTTCGAACTCGAGACCCAGACCCTCTCCCTCTTCGAGAAGCGCCTGTTCACCGAGCCCGGCTACCCCGAGTGGTACCTGGAGTCGATCATGGTGCACGAGCTGTCCCACCAGTGGTTCGGCGACAGCGTCACCCCGCGCGCCTGGTCCGACGTCTGGCTGAACGAGGGACACGCCACCTGGTACGAGGCGCTGTACAGCGAGGAGACCGCGCACCGGTCGCTGGAGGCGCGGATGAAGGACGCGTACGGCGCCTCCGACGGCTGGCGCGCGGCCGGCGGCCCGCCCGCCCGGCCCAAGCCGCCCGCCCCCGGCCAGAAGATCGACCTGTTCCGGCCCAACGTCTACGACGGCGCCGCCCTCATCCTCTACGCCCTGCGGCAGGAGATCGGCCGGCCCGCCTTCGAGCGGCTGGAGCGGCTCTGGGTCCAGCGGCACCGCGACGCCACCGCCGGCACCGCCGACTTCGTCCGGCTGGCCTCGGCCGTCGCCGGCCGCGACCTCGAGGGCTTCCTGCGGCCCTGGCTGTACGGCGAGAAGACCCCGCCGATGCCCGGCCACCCGGACTGGAAGCCGGCCGCGGCGCCCAAGGCGGCCCAGCCCCTCCTGAGGCGATAACCCGGTGACGAGACGTGCCGTCCCGTGCGACCATCTACGGGTCGGCGCGCGCACGGGACACGGGAATCTCCCGGGGTACCCGTACGTTGAACAAGGCGAGCGGTCGGGTATGACCGCCGTACAGACGCCGTAACGGCATCCCATCGACGTAAGGATCCAATGACCTCCTCTTCTTCCCCTTCCCAGGACACCAAGCGCCTCGCGCACGCCTATCCCGAGGGTCTTCGGGCCGATGCCCTGATGGAAGAGGACGTCGCCTGGAGCCACGAGATCGACGGCGAGCGGGACGGCGACCAGTTCGACCGCTCCGAGCGCGCGGCCCTGCGCCGTGTGGTGGGCCTGTCCACCGAGCTGGAGGACGTCACCGAGGTCGAGTACCGCCAGCTCCGCCTGGAGCGGGTCGTGCTCGTCGGCGTGTGGACCACCGGCACCGCGCAGGACGCCGAGAACTCCCTCGCGGAGCTGGCCGCCCTCGCGGAGACCGCGGGCGCGCTCGTGCTCGACGGCGTCATCCAGCGCCGCGACAAGCCCGACGCGGCCACCTACATCGGCTCCGGCAAGGCCGCCGAGCTGCGTGACATCGTCCTCGAAACGGGCGCCGACACCGTCATCTGCGACGGTGAGCTGAGCCCGGGCCAGCTGATCCAGCTGGAGGACGTGGTCAAGGTCAAGGTCATCGACCGTACGGCCCTGATCCTGGACATCTTCGCCCAGCACGCCAAGTCCCGCGAGGGCAAGGCGCAGGTCGCGCTCGCGCAGATGCAGTACATGCTGCCGCGGCTGCGCGGCTGGGGCCAGTCGCTGTCCCGGCAGATGGGTGGCGGTCGCGGCGGCCTCGCCACGCGTGGCCCCGGTGAGACCAAGATCGAGACGGACCGGCGCCGGATCCGCGAGAAGATGGCGAAGATGCGCCGGGAGATCGCGGACATGAAGACCGGCCGCGAGGTCAAGCGCCAGGAGCGCCGGCGCAACAAGGTGCCGTCCGTGGCCATCGCGGGCTACACCAACGCCGGCAAGTCCTCCCTGCTCAACCGCCTCACGGGCGCCGGCGTCCTGGTCGAGAACGCCCTGTTCGCGACCCTGGACCCGACCGTCCGCCGGGCCGAGACCCCGGGCGGCCGGCTGTACACGCTGGCCGACACCGTCGGCTTCGTCCGGCACCTGCCGCACCACCTGGTCGAGGCGTTCCGCTCCACCATGGAGGAGGTCGGCGACTCCGACCTGATCCTGCACGTGGTGGACGGCTCGCACCCGACCCCGGAGGAGCAGCTGGCCGCCGTGCGCGAGGTGATCCGGGACGTCGGCGCCACCGGCGTGCCCGAGATCGTCGTGATCAACAAGGCGGACGCGGCCGACCCGCTGGTGCTCCAGCGGCTGCTGCGGGTCGAGAAGCGCTCGATCGCCGTCTCGGCGCGCACCGGCCAGGGCATCGCGGAACTGCTCGCCCGGATCGACGACGAGCTGCCCCGCCCCGCGGTCGAGGTCGTGGCGCTGGTGCCCTACACCCACGGCAAGCTGGTCGCCCGTGCGCACGCCGAGGGCGAGGTCCTCTCCGAGGAGCACACCGCGGAGGGCACCCTGCTCAAGGTCCGGGTGCACGAGGAACTGGCGGCGGACCTGGCGCCGTACACGCCGGTCTCCGCCTGACCCACGACGCCGCGAGGGCCCGTCACCCCCACCCGGGGTGACGGGCCCTCGTCATGCTCACCGCGGTGTCGCGCTCACCGCCCGGCGAACTGCTCGCTCACCGACGCGTACACCTTCTTGGCCACCTCGCCCAGCCGGGGACCGGCCAGCCAGCCCGCGTTCACCGGGCCGATGGAGGTGTTGGACACCAGCTTGGGCTTGCCGTCGGCGCCGGTCTCCACCCAGCCGCCGCCGGACGAACCACCGGTCATCGTGCAGCCGATCCGGTACATCGTCGGGTCGGACCGCTCGAGGGAGAGCCGGCCCGGCTTGTCCTGGCACTGGTACAGCAGCCCGCCGTCGTACGGCGCCGCCGCCGGGTAACCGGACGCCGTCACACCGCTCACGTTCGCCACGGCCGGCGCGTCGAAGTCCACCGGCAGCGCCCCGCCGACCGTCTCCTCCAGCGACTTGCCGCCACCGCCCTGCTCCGGCGTCACATGGATGACGGCGAAGTCGTACGCGGCACCGGCACCGCCCGTCTTGCCGCCCTCGCTGATCCACTGCTGCGAGGTCTTCGCCGCGTCGGCCCACCACACGCCGTACGGGGCGACCTGGGACCGGCTCGCGTTCTGCAGCGCGGCCGCCGACAGGGCCTGGTCGTTGTACGACGGCACGAAGGCGAGGTTGCGGTACCAGCCGCCCTTCTTGCCGGCGTGCACACAGTGACCGGCCGTCCAGACCAGGTTCGACTTGCCCGGGTGCGCCGGGTCCTGCACGACCGTCGCCGAGCAGACCATGGTGCCCTCGGGCGAGTCGAAGAGCAGCTTGCCCGACGTGGCCGCGTTGGTGTGGTACGGCGCGGCGACCGCCCGCGCCCGCACCGGCTGCGGCGTCGGGTCCGTCACCCCCTGGTCACCGGAGATGTCGTTGGCGTCGACGCCCTGGTCCGGCTCCTCGGCCCTGCGCATCCGGTCCGGGTCCCACAGGCCGCTGATGATCGGGTTGACGAAGTCGTTGGCCTCGCGCAGCCAGTCGTCCTTGTTCCAGTCCTTCCAGGCGCCGTTCTTCCACTTGTCGATGTCGAACCCGTGTTCCTTGAGCCTGCGCTTGAGGTCGTCGGGGACGTGGATCTTCCCGTCACGGGAGCCCGCCCCGCTCGCGGTGGCGCCCGGGTTGCCGTCGTCGGCCCCGCCGCTGTCACAGGCGGTGGCGGTCAGCGCCAGCACCGAGACGAGGGCGACCGCCGTCAGCGAGGCCGAGGTGCGGCGACCGCCCCTTCCTCGCCGAGCGGTGAACGACGGCCGTATGGATCGCATGGTCTTGACTCCCCCTGCTGTGAAAGGAACTCGGCGCTTCGGCCCCGGCGCCGGCGGCGAACCCATGGACGGTTCACGCCGGTTCCGCGACCTTCTGGGAACGGCACCACACACTATGCGGTCGCTGTGGGGGAGTTCTGTCCGGAGGGCAACGGTTCCGTCACAGGCTGCCTGAACAGGGCGGCAGCGCACCGGGAGGCTCCCTCCGCGCACCGCCGCCGCTCGCCGTCCGAAAGGGATACGGGAAGCCTCACCTCACCTTCCGGCCAAGGATCTCGGGGTCACCCCGTAACCGGCCGAACGGCCGGCGGTTGTAGCCGGTGGAACCGGCCGTCGGCGTCCGGTCCCCGAGCACCGACTCGCCCTTGACCAGCCAGGAGGACAGCGCGCCGTGGCCGTAACGGAGTCGATGGCCGGAGTCACGTCCGGTGAAACGCGGGGCCTGCACGAGGGGATCCTCAGACGCCAGTCGGCGCGCGAGTCCTCGGCGCGCACCTACGCCCGTGCCCTGCCCATCGTTCCCGTCCGGGCCCGGGGGCTCACCATCGAGGGCGCCGACGGCCGCCGTTACCTGGACTGTCTCTCCGGCGCCGGAACCCTCGCCCTCGGCCACAACCACCCGGTCGTGCTCGAAGCCATCCGCGGGGTCCTGGACTCGGGCGCCCCGCTCTCCGTCCTCGACCTCGCGACCCCGGTCAAGGACGCCTTCGTCACCGAGCTGTTCCGCACCCTCCCGCCCGGCCTCGCCGACCGTGCCCGCGTCCAGTTCTGCGGCCCGGCCGGCACCGACGCCGTCGAGGCCGCCCTCAAACTGGTGCGTACCGCGACCGGCCGCTCCGGCGTCCTCGCCTTCGCCGGCGCCTACCACGGCATGACCGCCGGCGCGCTGGCCGTCTCCGGCGGCGCCCCCGACGTCCAGGTGGCCCGCCTGCCCTACCCGCAGGACTACCGCTGCCCGTTCGGCGTCGGCGGCCCCACCGGCGCCGAACTCGCCGCCCGCTGGGCCGAGTCCCTCCTCGACGACCCCAAGTCCGGCGTGCCGCAGCCCGCCGGGATGATCCTGGAACCCGTCCAGGGCGAGGGCGGAGTGATTCCGGCGCCGGACGAATGGCTGCGCCGTATGCGCCGGCTCACGGCGGACCGCTCCATCCCGCTGATCGCCGACGAGATCCAGACCGGGGTCGGCCGCACGGGCGCCTTCTGGGCCGTCGACCACAGCGGGGTCACCCCCGACGTCATGGTCCTGTCCAAGGCCATCGGCGGCAGCCTCCCGCTGGCCGTGATCGTCTACCGCGACGACCTCGACACCTGGCAACCCGGCGCCCACGCCGGCACCTTCCGCGGCAATCAGCTCGCCATGGCCGCGGGCACCGCCACCCTGGCCTACGTCCGCGAGAACGGCCTCGCCGAACGCGCCGCCACCCTCGGCTCCCGCATGCTCGCCCGTCTCGCGGACCTCGGCCGTGAGCAGGCGTGTGTGGGGGACGTACGGGGCCGCGGGCTGATGATCGGCATCGAACTGGTGGCCCCGGAGCCGGAGCGGTGTGAACCGGTGGCGCCGGCGTGCGGGGCCGGGGGACCGGAAGGCCCTGGTGGTGCCGATGACCTCGCCGGGTTCGTCGGTGGCCCGGAGGTTCCCGCCGGCCCAGGGATCCGCGGAGTCCCCGACGCCCGTACC
>NZ_JACBWZ010000292.1 GCF_013870595.1 Streptomyces sp. WELS2
CGCGGCGAACCACTCCACCCCCGCGTCGGTCAGCGCGAACCCGGTGTCCTGCCGCAGCAGCCCCCGCTCGGTGAGCGCGTCGGTGACCGTGATGCCCAGCCGCCCGGCGAGATGGTCGTAACAGGTGCGCCCGCGGGCCATGGCGGCCCCGGCGCTCGCCTCGCGCAGCCCCCGGGGCGGCCGCACCGCCTCGGCCGGGGACACCTGCGCGGCGAGGTCCTCCACCAGCTGTGCCACCCGCGCGCCGGCCAGCCGTACGTACCGGTGCCGCCCCTGCCGCTCCTGGGCGAGCAGCCCGCCGGCCACCAGCCGGTCCAGGTGCTCGCTCAGCGTGGAGGGGGCCACCCCGGCGTGCCGGGCCAGCTCACCGGCCGTCCACGCCCGCCCGTCCAGCAGTGCCAGCAGGCACGCGGCCCGCGTCCGGTCGGCGATCAGCCCGGCCAGCGCGGCGAGGCCGGCGGCCCGGGGGTCCTCGGTGTTCATGTCCCCAGCATGGGACACCGGTGTTTCGGCGGTCGCCGAAGCGTCACGCCCGTACCCGCTCGTACTGCTGCGCCAGCCCGTCCAGCAGCGCGCCGAGCCCCGTCTCGAAGGCCCGCTCGTCGATCTTCTCCTGCTGCTCGGCGAGCAGATGGGCCTGTCCGAGGTGGGGGTAGTCGGACGGGTCGTAGGCGCTCGCGTCGTCCACGAAGCCGCCGGCGAACGACCCGAGCGCCGAGCCCATGATGAAGTACCGCATCAGCGCCCCGATGGAGGTCGCCTGGGCCGGCGGCCAGCCCGCGTCGACCATCGCGCCGTAGACCGCGTCGGCCAGCCGCAGCGCGGCCGGGCGGCGGCCGGGGCCCCGGGCGAGGACCGGGACGATGTTCGGGTGGTCGCGCAGGGCGGCCCGGTAGGAGACGGCCCAGTCGTGCAGCGCGGTCCGCCAGTCCCGGCCGTCGTCGAACATCGAGAGGTCGACCTGCGCGCTCACCGAGTCCGCGACCGCCTCCAGGATCTCGTCCTTGGTGCGGAAGTGGTTGTAGAGCGAGGGCCCGCTCACCCCCAGCTCGGCGGCCAGACGCCGGGTGGAGACGGCCGCCAGGCCCTCCCGGTCCACGAGGTCCCGGGCCGTTTCGACGATCCGGTCGGGGCTGAGGAGGGGCTTGCGCGGTCGGGCCATGGCGCACATAGTAGGGCTGAGAGTCGGAAACTAGCAGTGCTAATTTAAATGTACGGCTTTCAAGGGCCGTCGACGGACGCGTTCGGTGTGTGGGGTGATCTCGTGGTGAACCTGGGGCTCGGCGAGGAGCAGGCGGCCGTACGGCAGCTCGCCCGGGACTTCGTGGAGCGCGAGATCGCCCCGCACGTGGTCGCCTGGGACCGCGCCGAGGAGGTGGACCGGGGCATCGTCAAGAAGCTCGGCGACGTCGGCTTCCTGGGTCTGACCATCGACGAGGAGTACGGCGGCTCGGGCGGCGACCACCTCGCGTACTGCCTGGTCACCGAGGAGCTGGGCCGCGGCGACTCCTCCGTGCGCGGCATCGTGTCCGTCTCCCTCGGGCTGGTCGCCAAGACCGTCGCCGCCTGGGGCAGCGAGGAGCAGAAGCGGCGCTGGCTGCCCGGGCTCACCGCCGGCGAGTACGTCGGCTGCTTCGGCCTCACCGAGCCCGGCACCGGCTCCGACGCGGGCAGCCTCACCACCCGGGCGGTGCGCGACGGCGACGACTACGTGGTGAACGGCACCAAGATGTTCATCACCAACGGCACCTGGGCGGACGTCGTCCTGCTCTTCGCGCGCTCCACCGACGCCCCCGGCCACAAGGGCGTGTCCGCCTTCCTGATCCCCACCGACACGCCCGGCCTGACCCGCCGCACCCTCCACGGCAAGCTGGGCCTGCGCGGCCAGGCCACCGCCGAACTGGTCCTCCAGGACGTCCGGGTGCCCGCCTCCGCCATGGTCGGCGCCGAGGGCAAGGGCTTCAACGTCGCCATGTCCGCGCTCGCCAAGGGCCGGATGTCGGTGGCCGCCGGCTGTGTCGGGATAGCCCAGGCCGCACTGGACGCGGCCGTGGCGTACGCGGGGGAGCGCGAGCAGTTCGGCACCCCCATCGCCCACCACCAGCTGGTGCAGGAACTGCTCAGCGACATCGCCGTGGACGTCGACGCGGCCCGGCTGCTGACCTGGCGGGTCGCCGATCTGATCGACCGCGGCGAGCCGTTCGCCGTGGAGTCCTCCAAGGCCAAGCTGTTCGCCTCCGAGGCCGCCGTCCGCGCCGCCAACAACGCCCTCCAGGTCTTCGGCGGCTACGGCTACATCGACGAGTACCCGGTCGGCAAACTCCTGCGCGACGCCCGTGTGATGACGCTCTACGAGGGCACCAGCCAGATCCAGAAGCTGCTCATCGGACGCGCCCTGACCGGGGTGTCGGCGTTCTGAGTACCGCCTGAGTATTCCGGCGGATGTGCCGCGGGGCGCGTCCGCCGATGCTGGGGCGATGAGCGACACACCGGTCCGACAGCAGAGCACGACCGCCTTCTACGGCCAGGCCGTGGCCTCCTTCTCGGTCGCCATGGCGGCCACCGGCATCGGCATCCTCCGGCTGGACGCGAGCGCCTGGGTCCGCGGCTTCCTGGCGATCGCCGTGCTGTACCTCGTCACCTCCGCCTTCACCCTCGCCAAGGTGATCCGCGACCGGCAGGAGGCCGGGCAGCTCGTCAGCCGGGTCGACCAGGCCCGGCTGGAGAAGCTGCTCGCCGAGCACGACCCCTTCGACAAGGTCTGAGCGGCCACGCTAAGCGCCCGCTCACCGTCGGCGGTATGGTGGTGCTCCTGTCACCGAGAGGGGCGAACGAGCGATGAGTACGGCGGAGGAGACGACCGGCGGCGAAGTGGAGCCGTGGGAAGAGGTCACCCCGGACGCGGCCCGGCGGCTGCTCGTCGCCGCCGTGGAGGCCTTCGCCGAGCGCGGCTACCACGCCACGACGACCCGGGACATCGCGGGCCGCGCCGGCATGAGCCCGGCCGCGCTGTACATCCACTACAAGACCAAGGAAGAGCTGCTCCACCGGATCAGCCGGATCGGCCACGACAAGGCCCTGGAGATCCTGCGCACCGCGGCCCGCCGCGAGGGCACGGCCAAGGAGCGGCTGGCCGACGCGGTCAGCTCCTTCGTCCGCTGGCACGCGGGGCGGCGCACCACCGCGCGGGTCGTGCAGTACGAGCTGGACGCCCTCGGTCCCGACGCCCGCGCGGAGATCGTCGCGCTGCGCCGCCAGGTGGACGCCGAGGTGCGCCGGATCATCGAGGACGGCGTGGCCGCCGGCGAGTTCGACGTCCTGGACGTACGGGGCACCACGCTCGCCGTGCTGTCGCTGTGCATCGACGTGGCCCGCTGGTTCAACGTGGACGGCCCGCGCACCCCCGAGGAGGTCGGCGCGCTCTACGCCGACCTCGTCCTGCGGATGGTCGGGGCCCGCTAGGCCCCACGGGCTCCGGGGGCCACAGGTGGTACCGGCCCCGGGGCTACAGGTAGTACCGGGACACCGACTCCGCGACACACACCGGCTTGTCGCCGCCCTCGCGCTCCACGGTGAACGAGACCGTCACCTGCACACCGCCGGTGACGTCCTCGACACCGGTGATCGTCCCGGTGGCGCGCAGCCGGGAGCCGACCGGGACGGGGGAGGGGAAGCGGACCTTGTTCGTGCCGTAGTTGACGCCCATCTTCACGCCCTCGACCCGGATGAGCCGCGGCCCGAACAGGGGCAGCAGCGACAGGGTGAGATAGCCGTGCGCGATGGTGGTCTTGAACGGCCCGGCGGCGGCCTTCTCCGGGTCCACGTGGATCCACTGGTGGTCGCCGGTCGCCTCGGCGAACAGGTCGATCCGCTTCTGGTCGATCTCCAGCCAGTCGGTGTACCCCAGCTGCTCGCCCACGGCCGCCCTCAGCTCGTCGGGGGAGGTGAAGGTCCTCGGTTCTGCCATGTTCCCGGCCTCTCGCTCGCATCTCTAAGCAACTGCTTAGCATGGTCGGGTGGCGGGGCGATGTCAACGGACGCGGGGCCGGTCGGGCCAGGGGTCTCTGTAGTCTCTGAGGGGTGCCCCAGATTCCCGAGAAGATCCACGAGCTGACCGTCGGCCAGTTGTCCGCGCGCAGCGGAGCGGCGGTGTCCGCCCTGCACTTCTACGAGTCCAAAGGCCTGATCTCCAGCCGGCGCACCTCCGGCAACCAGCGCCGGTACAGCCGTGACACCCTGCGCCGGGTCGCCTTCATCCGCGCGGCCCAGCGGGTCGGCATCCCCCTGGCCACGATCCGCGAGGCCCTGGGGGAACTGCCGGAGGGGCGCACGCCGACCAGGGAGGACTGGGCGCGGCTGTCGGAGCTGTGGCGCTCGGAACTGGAGGAGCGCATCCAGCAGCTGAACCGGCTGCGCGACCAGCTCACCGACTGCATCGGGTGCGGCTGCCTGTCCCTGAAGACCTGCGCCCTGTCCAACCCGGACGACATCTTCGGCGACCGCCTGACGGGCTCCCGGCTGATGGCCGAGCGCCGCTGACACAGCCGCGCGGCGCCCGGCGGCGACACGGGCTCCGCTGCTCCGCGCACTCCGCCGGAGGGGACGTACGCCGTCATCCTCCTCGGGGCCGGGCGCGGGCTCGTTCGGCTGTCGCCTCCGCCACCAGCCGGGCGTCGGACCCGTTTGGCGGTTCCGCCGCGACCTCCTCGGCGCCGGTCTCATGCCGGTCGACCGAGGCGAAGTCGGGCAGCACCGTCCAGGAACGCACCCGGTCGAGCCGCGCCGCCGGGCCGGGCTCCGTCCAGGCACCGGTGGTCACACCGACCGGTACCGCCACCCGCGCCCGTATCGCCTCCAGCGCCGGGCCGGCCACGCGCGGGGAGAGGCTCTCGCGCCCGCACGGCGTCCGGGGATGGAGGTGCACCGAGGTGGCACCGGCCGCCACCGCCTCGGCGGCGCAGCGGGCCAGGTCCTCGGGGGACATCGGGACGCCCACGCTGTCGGCGGCCGAGCGGCTTCCGCTGAGACACACCTGCACCATGCCTCGATGGTGCCCGCCACCGGCGACACCTCCCGCCTCCCGGCGGGTCTCCCGTGGGAGGGGTGCGGCATCCCCTGCGCACCCCCGCGTCTCGCCGACGGCCGGTGGTCAGGCCGGTGTCAGCTGGCGGTTCCGCCCCGCGTGCCGGAGGGCCAGGGGGCTGAGCACGGGACGCGGGACCAGGATGCCGCAGTCCGTGCAGACCGGGCCGGACGACGGTTCGTGGTCCAGGCCGTACTTCCACACCAGGCGCTCGCCGCCGCACACCGGGCACGACGTGCCCGGCTCCCGTTCCAGCGCGGCGATCAGCCGGCGCAGCACCTCCGCCAGCGGCGCCCGGGGGTGCACCTGCGGATCGTCGCACCAGGCGACCCCGAAACCGCCCCAGGTCAGCCGGTGCCAGTCGTCCACGCTGCCCGGCCGGCGCAGTCCGTCGTGTTTCTCCCGCTTGCGCCGCTCGGTGAAGTCCGTCTCGTAGGCGAGCCAGACGTCACGCGCCTCCTCCAGCTCCTCCAGCGCGGCCACCAGCCGCGCCGGATCGGGCGAGCGGTCCTCGGGGCCGAACCCCGCCCGGGAGCACAGATGGTCCCAGGTCGCCCTGTGCCCGTAAGGGGCGAACTTCTCAAGGCACTTGCGCAGCGAGTACCGCCGCAGTGCCAGATCGCAGTCCGGGTCGCGTACCTGTCTCGCCAGACTCCGGAAACCGGCCATCGCCCTGCACCTCCGTCACACCTGTACCTGCACTGCGGTCACTTCGGCGTCGTCGCACGGACATCGCCGAATAGACGTATCGACAGGCGATTCGGCTCCATCTCTTCTCCGGTTCTCCTTGCGGACTCCAGAAAGTGACGCATGTTCACCTTTAAACGTGGGGATAACCGGCGGTAACGTTCGGCCACCCCAGTCGCTAGGAGCCGCCATGCCACGGCGAACCCCACGCACCGCCCCTGACAGACTGAGAACGTCCCGCCGACTCCCCGGGTTCCTGAAGACGGCGTCCGTATGCCTCCTCGTCGCCGGTCTCCTCACACCCCTCACACGGACCGCGGTCGCGGCGACGGACGCGACGGCGCCCAACGACTACTGCGGCGGCCGGTGTTCGGACATCCTGCCGCCCGGCGAGAACGGCACCGCCACCCTCGCGCAGATACTGCTCAACCAGGCCTTCGGCACCCAGCCCGCGCACGCCGAGGACCAGCTCGGCCCGTACGCGAACCTGGCCACCGGCTACAAGACGCTGACCGACGCCACCGTCAACACCTTCTTCAACGACGCCTCCTTCGGCGTCCCCGCCGACCAGGTCGCCTCCACCGAGAAGCCGGCCGGCCGCACGGACGTGACCATCGTCCGCGACAAGAAGACCGGCGTGCCGCACATCACGGGCACCACCCGCTACGGCACCGAGTTCGGCGCCGGGTACGCGGCGGCCCAGGACCGGCTCTGGCTGATGGACGTCTTCCGGCACGTCGGACGCGGGCAGCTCACCGGCTTCGCGGGCGGCGCGCCCGCCAACCAGGGCCTGGAGCAGCAGTTCTACCGCAACGCGCCCTACACCGAGGCCGACCTCCAGGCGCAGATCGACAACGCGGTCGCGCACAACGGCGCCCGCGGCCGGCAGGCCCTCGACGACGTCAAGGCCTACCTCGACGGCATCAACGCCTACATCGACGCCTCCGACAGCGGCCGTTACTTCCCCGGCGAGTACGTCCTGACCGGCCACAAGGACTCGATCACCAACGCCGGCACCATAGACCACTTCAAGGTCACCGACATGGTGGCGCTGGCCTCCGTCATCGGCTCCCTGTTCGGCTCCGGCGGTGGTGGGGAGGTCGACAACGCGCTCTCCCTGCTGGCCGCCCAGGACAGGTACGGCGTGGAGGAGGGCACGAAGGTCTGGGAGTCCTTCCGCGAGCGCAACGACCCCGAGGCCGTCCTCACCGTGCACGACGGCGGGAGCTTCCCCTACGGCGCCCGGCCCGCCGACCCCCGGGGCGCGGCCCTGCCCGA
>NZ_JACBWZ010000293.1 GCF_013870595.1 Streptomyces sp. WELS2
GGGGCCGCCCACCGGGTGCTCCTTCCCCATGCCGTCCTTTCCCTTGCCACGGGGCGTGGCCGTACCCGGGCCGGCGGGCGTGGTGTCGGCACGGGCCTGCGCGGGTAAGGCCGGCTCGACGGGTTGCCGCGCGGATGGCTCCGGGGCACACAGGAACGCCCCGCGGGCCTCCGCGGGGTCGGCGCCCGGCTGGGGGCGCTCGATGGAGGTGGGCTGCTCCGTCACGCGTGTCGCATCCGTCCGTCCGGGGCTGCGCGCCGGATGCGCCGGGCGCGCAGTTGGTCCCGCCGAAGTCCCGATACCCGCAATACGTGCCCAGGGAACGGAATTCCCGTGGGGCCGGCCTTCGTGGTGGTGCCCTGATACCCCTCGCTCACGTCCTGCCGTCCCTCGGTGACGATCGGTCAGCCCCGGCGCATGCTCCGGTAGTTGCGTTCACGCGCCCTTGCGGAGGACGATCCTACGTTTCTCGCCCGGGGGCGCATCAAGAGTCTCATGAGGACACATGCGCGGGCGTGCGGTCCCAGTCCTCGGGTAGAGAAGGTACTCCCCAGGAGGGATCCGGGCGCCAGTTCTGCCAGCCGTCCGGGAACGGCGGTCCCCACGCGCGGATCACGTCGACCGCGTCCCGGCCCGCCGCCCGCACCCGTTCGGCGGTCGCCGGGTCCATCAGCCCGTCCCGCTGGGCCTGCGCGAACTCGTCCTCGTCCCGCCAGCGCCAACTGCGGTCCGGCTCCACGGTGATGTCCAGGAAGTGGTCCTCGGAGTCCACCCCGCCCGCCCAACGCGCGAGCGGCTGCTCCAGGTTGACGTACCAGTTCTTGAACCGCCAGCCGGGCTCCCAGAACAGCCACACCGACCAGGGCCGGCCCGGCTGGGCCAGCTTCAGCACGCCCGTGCCGAACCAGCGGTCCCGGTGCACCGTGCGCGGCTTGGTGTAGCGGGACTCCAGCGGCTCCCGGTGCACGGGCGTGCCGTCGGCCAGGACCGGCCTCACGCACTCGGTGCCGGGGGCCAGCCACACCGCCAGCAGGTCGGCGTCGTCACGTACGACGGTGACGGGCCGGGCGATGTGGAACTGCTCGCCCCCGTTCTCCCGGTAGCGCCACAGGATATGGGTCCCCGGGGTCCAGTGCGCCGCCGCTCCCGCCGTCACTCGTGCCATCGCTCCGTCGTCCGTCATGGACAGATTTTAGGTGCCCCCGGCATACGACGCTGCGGCGCGCGTCACGGCCGCCCCGGGTGGCCGGAAACGTTCGCCGCGGTCAAGGACGCGTCATCCGCAGGACGTCCAGCGCCTCGTCGAGCTGTTCGAGCGTCAGGTCGCCGCGCTCCACGTACCCGCTCTCCAGGACGACTTCGCGGATCGTCCTGCGCTCGGCGAGGGACTTCTTGGCGACCTTCGCGGCCTCCTCGTAACCGATGTACTTGTTCAGCGGGGTGACGACGGAGGGCGACGACTCGGCGTACTCGCGGGCGCGTTCGCGGTCGGCGGTGATGCCGTCGATGGTGCGGTCGGCCAGCAGCCGGGAGGCGTTGGCGAGCAGCCGGATCGACTCCAGGACGTTCTTGGCGAGGACCGGGAGCATCACGTTCAGCTCGAAGTTGCCCGCCGCGCCGGCGGTGGTGATGGTGGTGTCGTTGCCGATGACCTGCGCGGCGACCATCAGCACGGCCTCGGGGACGACCGGGTTGACCTTGCCCGGCATGATCGAGGAGCCGGGCTGGAGGTCGGGCAGCCGGATCTCGGCCAGACCGGTGCGCGGGCCGGAGGACATCCAGCGCAGATCGTTGGCGATCTTCGTCAGGCCGACCGCGATGGTCCGCAGCTGCCCGCTGGTCTCCACGATGCCGTCGCGGGCGCCCTGGGCCTCGAAGTGGTCACGGGCCTCGGTGAGCGGCAGTCCGGTGACCCGGGCGACCTCCGCGATGACGGCGGCGGAGAAGCCGGGCGGGGTATTGATGCCGGTGCCCACCGCCGTGCCGCCCAGCGGCAGTTCGGCCAGGCGGGGCAGGGACGCGTACAGGCGCTCGACGCCGTGCCGGACCTGCGCCGCGTACCCGCCGAACTCCTGGCCGAGGGTGACGGGGGTGGCGTCCATCAGGTGGGTCCGCCCTGACTTCACCACGTCCGCGAACTCGGCGGACTTGCGCTCCAGGGCCGCGGCCAGGTGCTCCAGGGCCGGGATCAGATCGTGGGTGACGGCGGCGGTGGCCGCGATGTGGATCGAGGAGGGGAAGACGTCGTTGGACGACTGCGAGGCGTTGACGTGGTCGTTGGGGTGCACGTCACGGCCGAGCCGCTCGGTGGCCAGCGTCGCGATGACCTCGTTGGTGTTCATGTTGGACGAGGTGCCGGAGCCGGTCTGGAAGACGTCCACCGGGAAGTGCTCGTCCCAGCGGCCGGCGGCGACCTCCGCGGCCGCCTCCTGGATCGCCCCCGCGATGTCCTCGTCCAGCACGCCCAGCTCGGCGTTCACCTTGGCCGCCGCCGCCTTGACGCGGGCCAGGGCCTCGATGTGGGCGCGTTCCAGGCGCTGGCCGGAGACGGGGAAGTTCTCGACGGCGCGCTGGGTCTGCGCGCGCCACTTGGCATGGGCCGGGACCCGGACCTCGCCCATCGAGTCGTGCTCGATCCGGTACTGCGGCTCTTCGGTCGTCATCGTCGTACCTCCGAAAACATGAGCACGTGTCGCGTCCCGCCTATTCCCCATCTGACTACCCGCCAGTAAATACCGGAGGTAACACCTGCTTCCGGGAGGCGTCATGAAACGCGTCGGATCCATCGGGTCCAGGATCAGAGGTACGGCCGCCGCTGTCGCGACGGCCGCCACCGTGTTCGCGGGCCTCGCGGCCCCCACCGCCCACGCGGCCCCCGCCGCCGCGGCGGCCACCCCGCTCCCGCCCGACCTGGAACGCGTCCGGGCCGCCGAGGCCACCGCCCTCTACGGCGACCCGGCCCAGCGGCCCCTCGCCGACCGCAAGACCTCGCTCATCTCCCTGGGTGACAGCGAGATATCCGGCGAGGGCACCGGCTCCTACGAACCGGGCACCGACGGCCCGGACAACTGGTGCCACCGCTCACCCCAGGCCGCCATCCACCGCACCGGCATCCCGGCCGACGTCACCTACAACGTCGCCTGCTCGGGCGCCTACACCGGCAACATCCGCATCGGCGGCACCAGGCAGTACGCCGACGAACTCGTCCAGAGCGACAGCCTCGCCGTCAAGGCCCGCACCACCCGGATCAAGATGATCGTCCTCGTCGCCGGCGCCAACGACGACCTCCAGTTCGGGCCCGTGATGACCGACTGCGTCACCCGCTACCTCACCCTCCAGGGGGCCTGCGAGCCGAAGTACGCGCCCGGCTGGCAGGCCCGGGTGGACGCGCTCGTGCCCAAGGTGGAGGCCACCGTCGCCGACCTGAAGACGGTGATGCGGGACGCGGGCTACGCCGACGGCGACTACAAGCTGGTCCTCATGGGCTACCCGAGCCCCATCGGCCCCGACATCCACGACAACCCCGGTTTCCCGGGCAAGCTCCCGGGCGGCTGCACCGGCTACGACTCCGACAGCGCCTGGGGCCGCGACAGCGCCGTCCCGCTCTTCGAACGCGGCATGCGCGAGGCCGCCCGGCGCAGCGGCGCCTCCTACCTGGACGACTCCCGGCTCTTCCACGGCCACGAGGTCTGCATGGAGGACACCTGGGCGCGGGGCCTGTACGTCGACGTGACGAACCCCTTCCCGCCGGACGCCAACTCGGTACGGCAGTCCTTCCACC
This sequence comes from Streptomyces sp. WELS2, assembly GCF_013870595.1. Taxonomy (GTDB): domain Bacteria; phylum Actinomycetota; class Actinomycetes; order Streptomycetales; family Streptomycetaceae; genus Streptomyces. The sequence continues at coordinate 3,782 of NZ_JACBWZ010000293.1, forward strand.
CCAACGTCCGCGGGCACGCCGCCTTCGCCGCGTGTCTGACCCGGTTCTACGACTCCGGGTTGCGCGAGGCGGGGTGCGCCGACCCGGCGAGCACCGGCACGCCCGAGCTGTACCCGGGCGCCTGGGACGACGCGTTCCGCCCGCTGACCGGCAAGGCCACCGGCGCCTGCCTCGACGCCTCGGGCGGGGCGAGCGCCGACGGCACGGAGGTCATCGGCTGGGACTGCCACGGGGGCCGCAACCAGGGCTGGTGGTACGACACCGGGCGGGGCGCGCTGCACTCGGAGCTGACCCACGACCGCTGCCTGGACGTGCCGGGCGGCTCCTACACCGCCGGTACGGGACTGGTCCTGTGGAACTGCCACGGCGGCGCCAACCAGCGGTTCGTCCGCCAGTCGGGCACCCTCCGCCCGGCGGCGGCACCGAACCTGTGCCTGACCCTGACGGCGGCGAAGGAGCGGGTCGGGCTCCAGGCCTGCGACGGCTCGGCGGCCCAGCGCTTCAGCTGACGCCCCGCCGGGCCCCTCGGCCGGACGGCAGCCCGCGAGCGGTGCGCCGCGCCCACACCGGGGCGGCCACCGCGACCGGGCCCTGCCCCACGGCAGGAGGAGGAACGGGCTGCCCCGCGCCGCCGGACGCCAAGGCAGATGGCTCGCGAGCCCGTGTCCTGCGTGATGCGGTGTCGTTGCCGGGTCGTGAATCCTCGCAGGACGTCGCCTGCGCTGGGCATCGCCTCAGCGGCACCCGGGGCCGGACGCGGCACCGCCGTTGCGGCATTCGCCGGTGGCATCGGCGCCATCGGCAGCCCTGTGTTCGGCAACACGTGCGTGACCCTGCACCACCTGACGCGGTCCGTGGGCACCACTGCCCACTCCGCCGGGCTCGGCGGCAACCTCGCACAACTCCCTCTCGGCACCTCGTACCAGCACTGCGGCGGCGCCGGCCTGCCGGACGAGTCGCTCAGGCGGTCCGCGGCGGGGGGACTCGTCGGACCGGACCTTCCCGTCAACGCCCTGCACGGCGGTTGAGTCCCGGTTTCCCGCGGCCGGTCGTCCCTCGCCGGCGTGGGGCTTGCCCGGCTTGCGCCGTCGCCGGCCGCGGCGGGAGCGGACCGGCGGTTTCCGGACACGGGAGCGCGGGCTCCTGGCGCCACCCCACGGGACGACAGCGGACCCCCGGCGGCGCCGAGGGGTCCGTGCGGCTCGGAGGGACGGTCAGGCCAGCCCGGGGCCCCGAACCGGAATGGTGGTGAACGTCGGCTGGGGGGCCGGGTCCTGGAAGAAGTCGTTGCCCTTGTCGTCCACCACGACGAACGCCGGGAAGTCCTCGACCTCGATCTTCCAGACGGCCTCCATGCCCAGCTCCTCGTACTCCAGGACCTCCACCTTCTTGATGCAGTCCTGGGCCAGGCGGGCGGCCGGGCCGCCGATGGAGCCGAGGTAGAAGCCGCCGTGCGCCGCGCACGCGTCGGTGACCTGCTTGCTGCGGTTGCCCTTGGCGAGCATCACCTTCGAGCCGCCCGCCGCCTGGAACTGCTCCACGTAGGAGTCCATGCGGCCGGCGGTGGTCGGGCCGAAGGAACCGGAGGCGTACCCCTCGGGGGTCTTGGCCGGGCCGGCGTAGTACACCGGGTGGTCCTTCAGGTACTGCGGCATCTCCTCGCCCGCGTCCAGCCGCTCCTTGATCTTGGCGTGCGCGATGTCACGGGCCACGACCAGCGGACCGGTCAGCGACAGCCGGGTCTTGACCGGGTACTTGGTCAGCTCGGCGAGGATCGTGTCCATCGGCTGGTTCAGGTCGATCCTCACCACGTCGGACGACTCGTCCAGGTGCTCGTCCGTGGTGTCCGGCAGGAAGCGCGCCGGGTCGGTCTCCAGCTGCTCCAGGAAGACGCCCTCGGGGGTGATCTTCGCCAGCGCCTGGCGGTCGGCGGAGCAGGAGACGGCGATGGCGACCGGGCAGGACGCGCCGTGCCGGGGCAGCCGGACCACGCGCACGTCGTGGCAGAAGTACTTGCCGCCGAACTGCGCGCCGATGCCGATCTTCTGCGTCAGCTCGAAGACCTTCTCCTCCAGCTCCTTGTCCCGGAAGCCGTGGCCGAGCGGCGAGCCCTCGGCCGGCATGTTGTCCAGGTAGTGCGCGGAGGCGTACTTCGCGGTCTTCAGCGCGAACTCCGCGCTGGTGCCGCCGACCACGATCGCCAGGTGGTACGGCGGGCAGGCGGCCGTACCGAGCGAACGGATCTTCTCCTCCAGGAACTTCATCATGGAGGACTCGTTCAGGACGGCCTTGGTCTCCTGGTACAGGAAGGACTTGTTGGCCGAGCCGCCGCCCTTGGCCATGAACAGGAACTTGTAGGCGCCGCCGTCGGTCGCGTACAGCTCGATCTGGGCCGGCAGGTTGGAGCCGGTGTTCTTCTCCTCCCACATGGTGAGCGGAGCCATCTGCGAGTAGCGCAGGTTGAGCTTGGTGTAGGCGTCGAAGATGCCGTGCGAGAGGTGCTTCTCGTCCTCGCCCGCCGTCAGCACGTTCTGCCCGCGCTTGCCCATGACGATCGCCGTGCCGGTGTCCTGGCACATGGGCAGCACGCCGGCCGCCGCGATGTTCGCGTTCTTCAGCAGGTCGAGCGCCACGAACTTGTCGTTGGCGCTGGCCCCGGGGTCGTCGATGATCCGGCGCAGCTGCGCCAGGTGGGCCGGGCGCAGGTAGTGCTGGATGTCGTGGATGGCCTCCTCGGCCAGCTTGCGCAGCGCCTCCGGCTCCACCTTGAGGAACGTCCGGCCGTCCGGGCCCTCCACGGTGGAGACGCCCTCCGACGTGACCAGCCGGTACGGGGTGGTGTCTTCTCCCTGGGGAAGCAGATCGGTGTACGCGAACTCCGGCATCTCAGCCCATTCCTCACTCTGACGGACGGCGGCCCGCCGACGCTGGCGAGCCTGTCCAGCGTAGAACCTGCCGCCGGCCGTGATGCTGTGAGGTGGCGCTCAGTCAGGGCTGTCGCGATCTATCGTGTTTCGGTACGCTGCCGTGGTGGACCTTCACAAGCAGACCGCACCCACGCCCCCGGCCGAGCTGCGCGCCTCGGACGCCGACCGCGACCGGGTCGCCGACATCCTCCGCGAGGCCCTGGCCGAGGGCCGGCTGACCGCCGACGAGCACGCCGAGCGCGTGGACGGTGTACTGCACGCCAAGACGGTGGGCGAGCTGGAGGCCTTCATCCGGGACCTGCCCGCCGCCTACCGGCCGCCCGCGGCTCCCGCCCCGCCC
>NZ_JACBWZ010000294.1 GCF_013870595.1 Streptomyces sp. WELS2
GCCCGCCGGCTGCGCGGCGGACGTCGGCGATCAGGTGCGGGGCGAAGGTGAGCGCGACGACCACGGCCACGCCCGTCTCGTACAGCGCGCCGGGCAGCGACTTGAGCAGCCGGGCGGGGCTGGCGAGGGCGTTCGCGGCGCCGACGCAGACGAGCAGCGTGGCGAGCTTCAGGCCGTCGTAGGCGGCGAAGAGCACCGCCTCGGCGGTCACCCGGCCGCCGAGCCGGATGCCCTGCGCCCAGTGGGGGAGGGGCACTTCGGGGAGGGTGAGCAGGGTGTGCGTGCCGGGTATGGGCGAGCCGAGCGCCACCGCGAACAGGACGCGGACGAGGACGACGGCGAGCGCCAGGCGGACGAACGCGGTGTACGAGCGGGCCCAGGGCGCGGGGGAGCGGTGCGTCGCCACGACGTAGCCGGAGGCCGCGAGGAGCAGGGCCAGCAGGAGGGGGTTGGTGGTACGGGTGGCGGCCACGCCGAGGGATATCGCCCAGAGCCACCAGGCACCGGGGTGGAGAGCGGGGCGGAACCTGGTGGTGCGGGACGGGCCGGGGTCACCCGGACGCATTGCGCCGCCGTCGGGACTGCCATATCGCCGCGCCCACCAGCAGGCCCACCACCCCCACGCCGATCGGCAGGCCGAGGGACGGCCCGGAGCCGGAGTCGTCGGGCTCGGCGGCGCCGGTCGGCTTGTGGTCCGTGGAGACCTGCTCGCCGCAGCCCTTGTGCGGGTAGCCCGCGATGGCGCACAGCAGGGCGTTGGTGTCGTAGCGCAGCGGCCCCGCCACCGCGGCGAGCGCGTCCGCGGTGGACGCGTCGGACGGCACCCGCGCGCACACGGTCCGGCCCTTCGGCGGCATCTCGCCGGACGGCGCGTCCGCGGGCGTGCCGAAGTCCAGGACCAGGGCCACCCGCTTGGACCCGGACTTCGCCGGGGTGTCCGCGCAGATCGTGCCGAAGTCCGCCGTACCGCGCGGCCGGCCGGCGTCCGCGGCGTCCGCGCCCACGGTGAACCGGAACCCCTGCACCGCGCCGTCGTCGGGCCGGACGGAGGCCGGGCCCTGCGTCGCGTACGTCCAGTGGCCGCCGGTGCGCTCCCAGAAGGACCAGTAGCGGTAGCCGGTCGCACCGGCCCGCCCGGCGCAGACGAGGAGGAGCAGCGCGGCGGCGAGCACCGGCGCGGTACGGCGGACGGCGGTCACGGCTGCCGCTTCTTCCGGCCGCTGATCAGGAACCCGACACCGATGCTGGCGACGAGGCAGACGCCGAAGATCCACCAGCCCCGGTTCCGGGACTCCTTCTTCTTCTCCTCGTGCCGCTGGCCCGAGGTGTCCATCTGCGGCGCCGGGCCCTGCGAGTCGAGGGCGCTGACCAGGCTGGTGCCGTTGAAGTCGCCCGGCTGCTCGCCGAGGGCGTGGGCGGCCAGGATCAGCTGGGCGTAGGCGGCGGGGCCGCTCTGCTCCGCCCACGGGCTGGCGTTCTTCTCCAGCCAGGCGTAGGCCTTGCGGGCCGGTTCGACGCGGCCGTCCGCGGCGAGCGCGACGACGGCGTCCGCGGTGTTGCCGAAGTCCGGCTGGGCCTTGGCACCGGGCAGGGTGGACTCCAGGTGCCCGGTCTTGGCGACGGCCGCCGCGAGGTAGGCGCCGGCGTTGTCGGCGACCTGGGTGCGGGAGGTCGCCTTGACGCAGGTGTCCTTGGCGGGGGCCCGGCCTGCGCGGGCCACGAAGCCCTTGCCGAGGGCGCCGAGCAGACCGGCGGCGGTGGCGTCGGCGTTCGGGAGCAGGTCGCCCTTCTTGTCCGGCTGGAAGGCGAGGGCGCCGCCGCCGTCCTGGTCGCAGGGGATGGACCAGGCGGGCAGGGCGTCGTAGGGGGACTTGCCGGACTTGCGGACCGACGCCGGGTCGGTGCCGGCGGCGGCGAGGGCGCCGATCACGACGGAGGTGGAGTTGGTGTCGCTGGGGTCGCCCGGGTAGTAGCTCCAGCCGCCGTCCTTGTTCTGGACGGACTTCAGCCAGGCCACGGCCTTCTCCACGACGGCGCCGTGCCCGCCGGCCGCGGCGAGGGCCTGGACGGCGGCGGCCGTGCTGTTGGTGTCCGCCTTCGGCTTGTCGTCGCAGGGCTTGTCGGGGGCGGCCCGGAAGGCGGCGAAGGCGCCGTCCGCGCACTGCTGGCCGGTGAGCCAGTCCACGGCGGCGGGGGCGGGCTTGTAGCCGAGGGTCCGCTGCGCGACCAGCGTCAGCGACTGCCGCCACACGCCGTCGTACGTCGGGTCGCCCTTGCCGTACAGCCCGGAGGGGACCGCGGCCTTCGGCGACGGGGACGGGTGAGCGCATGATGGAGGCGCTCTGCACTCCGGTGGCGGGGGTGGCTCCGGCGGAGGCGCGCTTGGCCCGCAGGCGCAGGTAGCGGTCGGAGGAGAGCCAGGCCAGGTCGTAGGAGTGGCGGCCGGTGAGCAGGGTGTCGGAGGCCTCGTTGGTGGCGCGGTAGTCCATGTCCAGGCGGACGCCGGTGTCCTCGCGGAGCCGGTCGAGCAGCGGCTTCATGTCGGTGAGTTCGTCGCTGGCCAGGACGCGCAGGGTGGTCTTGGGGCCGCCGTCGCCGGAGCAGGCGGTGAGCCCGCCGAGCACCACGGCCAGCACCAGGCACAGGCACAGCGGTCCGAGCGGCAGGGTGCGGGGGGTGGGCGTCATGGGGTCTCCCCGGAGGGTGCGGCGGGGGCGGCCGGGGGGCAGTCGCCGACGGTTTCGATCATGCGTTCCAGCAGGTCGAGGCGGGGCAGTACGGCCTTGGTGTCGTCGTCGGAGAGCACGGGGGCCTGGATGCCGCGCCCGGTCAGGAAGCGGGTCAGGGCGTCGCTGGTGGCGGAGCCGCCCTGGGCGTCGCGGACCCTGAAGCCGAGTTCCATCGCGCGCCGTTGCAGCGCCGGGTCCCTGGTGATCAGGTCGCCGAGGGCGTCGCCGCGCGGGGTGAGCGCGATGAGCTGGGGTTCGGTGACGAAGCGGGCCGAGGGGTAGAGCAGGACCCGTTCGGCGTCGACGTGTCCGGTGGCGGACCGGGTGGCGATCTGGTGGGCGAGGAACTGGTGCTCGTAGATGACGGCGATCGGGGAGATGCTCTTGCCCTCGGCGGAGACGTAGGTCTCGTTCTTCTCGGAGGACGGCATGCCCTGGTCGTTGAGGAGGAGCCGGACGCGTTCGGCGAAGCGGGTGGCCTCGGCCGGGGTCTGCGGGATGTCCTCGTGGTTCCAGACGTAGGAGACCAGGCCGAGATAGGTGCCGGCGGAGTTGGCCTGGCAGATGTCGGAGGTCTGGGCGAGGACCTTGTTGCCGTTGTGGATGCCGTACCGGCCGATGCCGACGCGCCGGCCGCGCCGGTCGGTGCCGAGGTCGTCCCAGCGGCGCCCGGCGGCGGAGGCGCCGAGGAACTTCCGCATGTCCAGGGAGTAGTACATCGGCTTGGCCCCGGCCGGCACGCCCGGCAGCGGGGTGGCGATCCCGGCCTCCCGGAGGGTCTCGGCGTACTCCCGGTAGGTGCCGAGCACGATCGGGCTGACGAACGGGCGGTACGTCGTCGCCGGGTGGCCCTCGGCCGCGCGGCGGGAGGTGATCAGGTCGGCGGCGGGCTGTCCGGACGGGAAGACGATGTCGTAGCCGTCGTAGCGCTGGGTGGCGATGCCCCGGGAGCCCATGCGGGTGAGGTGGACGCGGTAGCCGTGCCGCACGAGCAGCCGCCGGACCTCGGGGTCCTCGAAGAAGTCGGCCTTGGAGGCCATCTTGGCCTCGATGGTGACGATCCGCTGGAACGGCAGCGCCGCGTGCCCCTGGACGAGGACGACGATCGCGCACAGCGCGGTGGCGACGGCGACGGCACGCGGGAGGAGTCTGCGTACCGCCGAGCGGCGCACGGGCGCGACCGCCGGGGCGCCGACCTTCAGGCGGGGCTCGCGGCTCGACCTGGGCCTGTCGCTGTCGGATCTGTGAGTGGCCACCCGATTCTCCTGCGTCGGCGGGGCAGGATCGTGCACGGACCGGACGACGGCCGCCGGAACGCCCAACCAACGTGCCGGGTAAGGGAGATGAACGTCAGTCAGACAATTGCGGAAGCCTTCGTTCACGGGGCCGGCGGCCGGGGCCGGGGGTCACCGACCGTAAATCACTTCCGCGTTCGGCCCGCCACCCGTTCCGTTGAAATGGCCCGGACGGGCATGTCCCGGCCGCGTCCCACGGCATTGCCTTGGAGGGGGCCCGCATCCGGGGGCCCCTTCTTCGATGGGAGACGCGTGCGAATCACTGACATCCAGCGCTGCGAGGTACGGCCGGGACGGCTCGTCGAGTGGACGCTGAGCCCGGCGACCGTCGCGGCGGCGGCGGCACTCCCCGAGGACTCCCGGCCGCCCGCCTACATCCAGGAGTCGCACATCAGGACGGCCCGGTCGCTGAGGGAGGACGGGTTGTTCGTGCCGACCTGGCTCGGCGCCGCCTTCGACCTGCCCGGCCCGGTCGACCTGGACGCGCTGGAGCGGGCCCTGCACACCTGGACCGTACGGCACGAGACGCTGCGCAGCGGCTTCCGCTGGGCCGGTGACGAGCTGCGCCGGTTCACCCTGGACGCGGCCGACGTGTCGCTGCACCGGCGGGAGGCGGGTCACTTCCCCGACGCCGACGGTCTGGTCCGGCACCTCCAGGACCGCTTCGACACGATCGCCGACGCGCTGCGCTGGCCGAACCTCGTGTACGCGGCGGTCGTCCGGGACGACGGCGCGAGCGTGTACCTGGCCTTCGACCACAGCAACGTCGACGCCTACTCGGTGCAGCGGATGCCCGCCGAGATCCACGAGCTGTACACGGCGGGCACGGACGCGGGCGGGGCTGAGGCGTCCGCCGCGGCCGCCAGTTACGTCGACTTCTGCGAGCTCGAGCGGTCGCACGCCGACGGCGTCGACGGCCGGCACGCGGTCGTGGAGCGCTGGCGGGAGTTCATCCGCCGCTGCGACGGCACCCTGCCGGGCTTCCCGGTCGACCTGGGCCTCGCGCCGGGTGATCCGCTGCCCCGGCAGCGGATGCTGGCCGAGCCGCTGGCCGACGCGGACACGGCCGCCGCGTTCGAGGCGTACTGCCGGCCCTACGGCGGCAGCATGACCGGGCTGCTGGCCGCGACCGGGCTGATCGTGCACGAACTCGGCGGGCAGCCGGTGTACCGGACCGTGGTGCCCTTCCACACCCGGGTCGCCTCCCGCTGGAGCGAGTCGGTGGGCTGGTACGTGGGCGGCGCCCCCATCGAGGTGCCCGTCGGCCGCACCCGCGGCTTCCCGGAGGCGCTGCGGGCGGTACGGGCGGAGCTGCGGGCCAACCGGGCGCTGGCCCGGATGCCGCTGGCCCGGGTACTGCGCCTGCTGGGCGCCGACTTCCGGCCGGTCTCCCCCGACCTGTACTCGATCGTGTCCTACGTCGACACCCGCGGCCTGCCGGGCGCCGGGCGGTGGGCCGAGCTGAGGGCGTACGGGCTGCTGCGGGTGTCGTACGGCGACCAGGTGTGCGTGTGGGTCAACCGGCTGCCCGAGGGGCTGTGGCTGGCGAGCCGGTACCCGGACACGGACGTCGCGGCGAAGAACATGCGGCTGTACGTGGAACGGCTGCGGGACCGGATCGCCTCGGTGGCCGACGGCAGCCTGTCCGCGGTGTCGTAGGTCACCGGGGGCCCGCGCCGGACCGGGCCCGCCCCCCTCCCTCCAGTTCGATCAGCCGTTCGAACCGGTCCCGCCAGCGCCGCTCCGTCTCCTCCTCGCCCTGGAACTCGTGGGTGAAGCGGAGCGCGCTGCCGTCCTCCCCCTCGCGTTCCAGGTGGAACCGGATCCGGCCACCGCCCCCGACCGTGTACTCCGCCACCCGGTCCACGTCCCACGCGGTGACGTGCCCGCTGCCCAGCCCGGCCAGGGTGACCGCGCCGCCGAGCCGGGGTTCGAGCACCTCGGCGCGGGTCCACCAGGCGGCCAGCCCCTCGGGCGTGGACACCGCGGGCCAGACCTCCTCCATGCGCCGCGGGAGCCGCACGACGAAGTGCAGGATGCGCGTGTTCCCGTGGGTCTGGCTGGAACCCTGTGCGATGGAACCGCTCATGACTCCAGCCTGCCCCCGGCCCCGGGTTCACGCACGCCTGCCGGGAACGGCGAAGGCCGGCCCCCGTGACCCGCGTCACGGAAACCGGCCTCGTACCGGAAAGGGTGCTTACACGCCCGCGTAGGAGTGCTTGCCGGTGACGAAGATGTTGACGCCGTAGTAGTTGAACAGCCAGCAGCCGAACGCGATCAGCGCCAGGTAGGCGGCCTTGCGGCCCTTCCAGCCGGCCGTGGCCCGCGCGTGCAGGTAGCAGGCGTAGGCGATCCAGGTGATGAAGGACCAGGTCTCCTTCGGGTCCCAGTTCCAGTACCGGCCCCAGGCGTCGCCCGCCCAGATCGCGCCCGCGATGATCGTGAACGTCCACAGCGGGAAGACGGCCGCGTTGACCCGGTAGGCGAACTTGTCCAGGGACGCGGAGGCGGGCAGCCGCTCCAGCACCGAGCGGGCGAAGCCGCCGGGCTTGCCGCCGGTCTGGAGCTTGTTCTCGTACGAGTCCTTGAACAGGTACAGGATCGTGGCGACCGCGCCGACGTAGAACACCGCGCCGCAGAAGATCGCGGTGGAGACGTGGATGTACAGCCAGTACGAGTGCAGGGCGGGCACCAGCTGGTCGCTGGCCGTGTACAGGACGGTGACCGCGAGGCCCAGGTCGAGCAGGACCGTGGTGATGAGGAACAGCCCGAGCCAGCGCACGTTCTTCTTCAGCGCCAGCAGCACCAGGTACACGCCGACGGCCACCGTGGAGAAGGTGATGTTGAACTCGTACATGTTGCCCCACGGCGCCCGCTGCACGGACGCCGCGCGGGCGACGACACCGGACAGCTCCACCAGGAAGGCGAGCACGGTCAGCGAGATGGCGATCCGGCCGTACAGGTCGCCCTGCTCGTCGCCGCCGTGCGCGCCGGGCCCGTCCGGCACGTCCCGCGCGCC
>NZ_JACBWZ010000295.1 GCF_013870595.1 Streptomyces sp. WELS2
GCCCCTCGAGCAGCTCGGTCAGCCCCGCGCAGGCCAGCAGCACCCCGGTGCCGACGGCGAGCCAACGGGCCCGCCGCGCGTCCCCCACGTACTCCTCGGCCTGCCCCGCGTACTCCTCGGCGTTCCCGGCGGCTTCCCGCTCGTCGTCGGCCTGCGTCGTCGCGGGCTCGACATCGGTTTCGGTGCTTCCCCTCATGGCGGGCGAGCGTACCCGCCGCGGTGGCGGAAACCCGGTGCGGGGCGGCCGTACCGGCTGCCTGGGATGGTCGCTTGTGAACAGCACACCGAGGACGCCGGGCGCAGGCCGGAGGAGAGCATGCGTACGGCCCCGCAGGCGGTCGTGCCTCCGGGGCCGTTCGCGGGTGAGGTCAGCCCTCGGTGACGCCCAGCTTCTCCAGGATCAGCTCCTTGACGCGGGCGGCGTCGGCCTGGCCGCGGGTGGCCTTCATGACCGCGCCGACCAGGGCGCCGGCCGCGGCCACCTTGCCGCCGCGGATCTTGTCCGCGATGGCCGGGTTGCCGGCGATGGCCTCCTCGACGGCGGCGGTCAGCGCGCCCTCGTCCGAGACGACCTTCAGGCCGCGCTTGTCCACCACCTCGTCCGGGGTGCCCTCGCCCGCGAGGACGCCCTCGATGACCTGGCGGGCGAGCTTGTCGTTCAGGTCGCCCTTGGCCACCAGCTCGGTGACCCGGGCCACCTGCCGCGGGGTGATCGCCAGCTCGTCCAGCGCGGTGCCGGACTCGTTGGCGCTGCGCGCGAGTTCGCCCATCCACCACTTGCGGGCGGCGGCCGCGTCGGCACCGGCGTCGATCGTGGCGACGATCAGGTCCAGCGCGCCGGCGTTCAGGATGGCCTGCATGTCGGTGGCCGAGATGCCCCACTCCGCCAGCAGGCGGGTACGGCGGGCCAGCGGCAGCTCCGGCAGGGCCGCGCGGATCTCCTCGACCCACTCGCGCGAGGGCGCGACGGGGACCAGGTCGGGCTCCGGGAAGTACCGGTAGTCCTCGGCCTCCTCCTTCACTCGGCCCGAGGTCGTGGACCCGGTGTCCTCGTGGAAGTGGCGGGTCTCCTGGACGATCGTGCCGCCGCCGGAGAGCACGGCCGCGTGGCGCATGATCTCGTAGCGGGCCGCACGCTCCACCGAACGCAGGGAGTTGACGTTCTTCGTCTCCGAGCGGGTGCCGAACTTGTCGGCGCCCTTGGGCATCAGCGACAGGTTCACGTCGCAGCGCATCTGGCCCATCTCCATGCGGGCCTCGGACACGCCGAGGGCACGGATGACCTCGCGCAGCTCGCGGACGTAGGCCTTCGCCACCTCGGGGGCGCGCTCGCCGGCGCCCACGATCGGCTTGGTGACGATCTCGATGAGCGGGATGCCGGCGCGGTTGTAGTCCAGCAGGGAGTGGGACGCGCCGTGGATACGGCCGGTGGCGCCGCCGACGTGCGTCGACTTGCCGGTGTCCTCCTCCATGTGGGCGCGCTCGATCTCCACGCGGAAGACCTCGCCGTCCTCCATCTGCACGTCGAGGTAGCCGTTGAAGGCGATCGGCTCGTCGTACTGGGAGGTCTGGAAGTTCTTCGGCATGTCCGGATAGAAGTAGTTCTTCCGGGCGAAGCGGCACCATTCGGCGATCTCGCAGTTCAGCGCGAGACCGATCTTGATGGCGGACTCGACGCCGGTCGCGTTGACGACCGGGAGCGCGCCGGGCAGGCCGAGGCAGACGGGGCAGGTCTGGGAGTTCGGGTCGGCGCCGAGCGCCGTCGAACAGCCGCAGAACATCTTGGTCTTGGTGCCGAGTTCGACATGGACCTCAAGGCCCATGACGGGGTCGTACGCCGCCAGCGCGTCCTCGTACGACACCAGGTCGGTCGTGGTGGTCACGGTGAAAACTTCCCTCTCAGCCCAGCAGGACGTCGTCGTCGCCCAACCGCTTCAGCTCGCGGTAGAGGATGGCGAGGCCGGTGACGATGCCTGCGGCGGTGACGACGGCGTCGACGAGCCTCAGCGTGTCGTTCTCGGCGCGGGCCTTCTTGATCTGCTTCGCGGCGCCGACCGCGCCGAACGCGGTGGCGGCCATGGACAGGTACGTACCGGATTTGGACTTCTTGAAGTCCTTGGCCTTCGACAGCTTGCTCACAGCGACGGTGCCTCCTCCAGCAGCGGGTGACCCCACTTTTCCACGAAGGCGGCCTCGACGGCGGCGCCCACCTTGTACAGCCGGTCGTCCTTCAGCGCGGGGGCGATGATCTGCAGGCCCACCGGGAGGTTGTCCTCCGGGGCGAGACCGCAGGGCAGGGACATGGCCGCGTTGCCCGCCAGGTTGGTCGGGATGGTGCACAGGTCCGCGAGGTACATCGCCATCGGGTCGTCGGCGCGCTCGCCGATCGGGAAGGCGGTGGTCGGGGTCGTCGGGGAGACGATCACGTCGACCTGCTCGAAGGCCTTCTCGAAGTCCCGCGTGATGAGCGTGCGGACCTTCTGCGCGGAACCGTAGTACGCGTCGTAGTAACCGCTCGACAGCGCGTACGTGCCGAGCATGATCCGGCGCTTGACCTCGGGGCCGAAGCCGGCCTCGCGGGTCAGGGAGGTGACCTCCTCGGCGGAGTGCGTGCCGTCGTCGCCGGTCCGCACGCCGTAGCGCAGGCCGTCGAAGCGGGCGAGGTTGGAGGAGCACTCGGACGGGGCGATCAGGTAGTACGCCGACAGCGCCAGGTCGAAGGACGGGCAGTCCAGCTCGACGATCTCGGCGCCGAGCTCCTTGAGCAGCTCCACCGACTCGTCGAAGCGCTGGATGACACCGGCCTGGTAGCCCTCGCCGCGGAACTGCCTGACCACGCCGACGCGCATGCCCTGGACGCTGCCGTTGCGGGCGGCCTCGACCACCGGCGGGACGGGGGCGTCGATGGACGTGGAGTCCAGCGGGTCGTGGCCGGCGATCACCTCGTGCAGCAGGGCCGCGTCCAGGACCGTACGGGCGCAGGGGCCGCCCTGGTCGAGGGAGGAGGAGAAGGCGACCATGCCGTACCGGGACACCGCGCCGTAGGTCGGCTTCACGCCGACCGTGCCGGTGACGGCGGCCGGCTGGCGGATGGAGCCGCCGGTGTCGGTGCCGATGGCGAGCGGGGCCTCGTAGGCGGCGAGCGCGGCGGAGGAACCGCCGCCGGAGCCGCCGGGGATCCTGGTGAGGTCCCAGGGGTTGCCGGTCGGGCCGTAGGCGCTGTTCTCGGTGGAGGACCCCATGGCGAACTCGTCCATGTTGGTCTTGCCGAGGATGACGACGTCGGCGGCCTTCAGCCGCTTGGTGAGCGTCGCGTCGTACGGCGGGATCCAGCCTTCGAGGATCTTCGAACCGACGGTCGTGGGCACGCCCTCGGTGGTGAAGATGTCCTTGAGCGCGAGCGGGACGCCGGCCAGCGGGCCGAGCTTCTCGCCGCGCTCGCGCTTGGCGTCCACGGCACGGGCCTGGGCGAGGGCGCCCTCGCGGTCGACGTGCAGGAAGGCGTGGACCTTCTCGTCCACGGCCTCGATCCGGGCGAGGTGGGCCTCGGTGACCTGGACCGCGGTCAGCTCGCCGGAGGCGATCTTCTCGGCGATCTGCGCGGCCGTGAGCTTGATGATGTTGCTGTCCGTCATGGTGGTCACTCCTCCCCCAGGATCTGCGGCACCTTGAAACGCTGCTGCTCCTGGGCCGGGGCGCCGGAGAGCGCCTGCTCGGGGGTGAGCGAGGGACGGACCTCGTCCGGCCGCATGACGTTCGTCAGCGGGAGCGGGTGCGAGGTCGGCGGTACGTCTTGGTCGGCGACCTCGCTGACGCGGGCGACCGCGCCGATGATGTCGTCAAGCTGGCCTGCGAAGTGATCGAGTTCTTCGGGCTTCAGCTCCAGACGCGCCAGCCGGGCGAGGTGGGCGACCTCCTCGCGCGTGATGCCAGGCATGCAGCGATCCTCTGGGGTGAGTGTGTGTGGTTTGGGCCCAATCCTATGGGGCCGGGCCCCGTGCCCGTGAAACGGTTTCCTCCGGGGGCCGGCCGGGGGCCGCCTCAACGGTGCCGGCCGTCCCAGGCCGCGCTCTTCAGGAAGTGGTTGTCGTACAGCTCCTGCACCTCCAGCAGGCTCTCCGGCGTGGCCTCGCCCAGGCGGACGCGCTGGAGGTGGCGGAAGTACTCGAAGCGCTCGACGCCCGGTGCGATCACGATCAGCAGGTCGGCGGTGGCACCGGGCGCGGCGGCGAAGGCGTGCGGCCGGTCCGGGGGGACGATGATCAGGTCGCCGCGCTCGGCGGTGACGACGTCGTCGCCGGACAGCACCTCGGCCTCGCCGTCGAGCAGGTAGAACATCTCCGCGGAGTTGTGGTGGACGTGCGGCCGGGCGCCGTCGGCTCCCTCGGCGAGGGTGACCCGCACGGTGGACAGCGCGCCGCCGCTCGCGCTGCTGTCGGAAAGCAGCCGTACGGCCACGGGGGCGTCCCCGACCACCTCGGCCTCGGCGTCCCGGACCAGCACGGTGTCGTCGAACCTGGGCACGAACAGCGACATGGCACCTCTCCCTCGTTGCGGCGCCCCTCGGCGGGCGCCTCGTGGCGCGGCGCTCCGACCGCGTAGAACCGGCCGGCGCCGACCAGTACAACGATCTTGGTGGCGAAGTGCATCCCGAACGCGCCGGCTTTCGCACCGCCGCCGTGCGGGACCGCCGGGTCCGTCGGTCACACAGCGCGTGAAGCGGACCTCGGCGACGCGGGCTCCGGCGCGTGACGACGGCGCGCGGCCCCCGGAGGCACCGGTACGGCACCCCTCCTGGATGCCGCCGCCGACGCTCCTCACCGTGTGACCGACGCCGGCACACCCGGCCCGGCCTTGCCGGCCGGCCACCTCACGAGCGGCCGAGCGAGCACCAGGGGCGGTGGCGAGGGGCGGAGCGGGCGGTTGGTTCGGCGACGGGCAACGCGATGGTTACTCGGCTACGGACGGCGCGGCGGCCACTCGGCAAGGGACAACACGGCCGCTGCCGACCCACGGCAGCACGGCGGCCGCTCGCCCACGGGCAGGGTGCGGTCATTCGGCCGCGGGCAGGGCGGCCGGTGTCGCGGGGGTTCTCTGCCAGCCTCGGGAGCCGCGGGCCAGCAGCCAGGTGGTGGCTTCCTCCGGCGGCATCGCCGCGGCGACCAGCCAGCCCTGGACCGCGTCACAGCCCAGGTCCCGCAGCCGCTCCCAGGTCTCGTCGTCCTCCACGCCCTCGGCGACGACCAGCAGGCCCAGCGAATGGGCCAGGTCCACCGTGCAGCGGACGATCTCGGCGTCCTCGGTGTCGACGGCGAGCCGGGCCACGAAGGAGCGGTCGATCTTCAGCTCGCTGACCGGCAGCCGCCGCAGGTGCACCAGGGACGAGTACCCGGTGCCGAAGTCGTCGAGGGACATCTTCACGCCGTGCCCGGTGAGCCCGGCGAGGGTGTCGGCGGCCCGCTGCGGGTCCTCCAGCAGCACGTGTTCCGTGATCTCCAGCTGGAGCGCCCCGGCGGGGACCCCGTGCCGGGCCAGGCGGGCGGCGACGGAGCCGGCGAAGCCGGGGGTGTGGACGTCGCGCGGGGAGACGTTGACGGCGACCGGGACCCGCAGGCCCTGCGCGCGCCAGCGGGCGACCTGGCCGAGCGCGGTCTCCAGGACGTACTCGGTGAGGTGGGGCATCAGCCCGGAGGACTCGGCTATCGCTATGAACTCGTCCGGCGGCACCTTGCCGCGCTCGGGGTGCACCCAGCGGACCAGCGCCTCCAGGCCGGCCACCTGTCCGTCGAAGCGGACCTTGGGCTGGTAGTGCAGCTGGACCTCGTGCGCGTCGAGGGCCCGGCGCAGATCGCCGAGCAGACCGAGGCGGTCGGGGGTGTTGGAGTCCCGCTTGGACTCGTAGACCTCGACGCCGGTGCGGTCCCGCTTCGCCTGGTACATGGCGACGTCGGCGCGGCGCAGCATTCCCTCGGCGTCGAGGGCGTGATCGGGGAAGACGGCCACACCGGCGCTGGCCTCCAGGACGAGGGTGAGGCCGTCCAGGTCGAGCGGGGAGCTGAGGGCGGTGACGAGGGAGCGGGCAACGCGCGTCGCCGACGTGGTGGAGTCGGCGACGGGGAGTAACACGGCGAACTCGTCACCGCCGAGCCGGGCGGCCTCGGCCCCGCGCGGCAGGGCGAGCCGCAGCCGGTCGGCGATCTGGAGCAGCAGCCGGTCACCGGCCAGATGACCGAGCGTGTCGTTCACCGAGCGGAAACGGTCGAGGTCGATCAGCATGAGCGCGGCGCGCGCCCCGATGCGGTCGGCGTCGTCCAGCGCGGTCCAGATGCGCTCCAGCAGCCACTGCCGGTTGGGCAGCCCGGTCAGCGGGTCGCGCAGCTGCTCCTCGGCGCGGGCGCGGGCCATCCACAGGGTGGAGTCCAGCGCGATGAGCGGGATGGCGAAGAGCGGGAGCAGGATCGGCTCGGCGTCGGCGACGACGCACAGCAGCGGCGCGATGCCGAGCAGCGCGACGGCGACCAGGCCCTGTCTGACCAGGGCGGTGCGGGCGATGGTGGGCAGCCCGCCGTCGCGCGGCGCGTTCAGGTACCACAGCAGGCCGCGGCTGACGGCGAGGTAGGCCACCGCGACCAGGACGACCTGGGGGGCGGTGGCGATGCTCCAGTGGTCGGGACGCCAGGGGGCCTCGACGCTCGGGACCCGGCCGAACGCGCCGAGCAGCAGGGCGCCTACGCCGATGCCGAGGATGTCCACCGCGCCGTGCAGCACCCCCTGGCGCCAGCGGTGACGGCGGGCGATGCCGACCAGGACGACGACGGTGAGGCTGACCAGTCCGGCCGGTACCCAGCCGTACAGCAGCAGGACGGCGAGGGTGAGGGCGGCGCCCGAGCCGGTGCCGCCCGACCAGCGGGCCCGGCCCAGCATGACGAGGTGGCCGACGATGACGCCGGTGAGCAGGGCCAGCGCCCAGCCGACCGTGCCGTTCGGGAAGAGGGCGTGGT
>NZ_JACBWZ010000296.1 GCF_013870595.1 Streptomyces sp. WELS2
TCGTCGCCACCGGCTGGGCGCTGCGCCGCCGCTCCCGTCCGTACCGGCTGTGAAACCCCTTCAGTCGGTGTCCGGCAGTTCGGCGAACTCCGCCAGGGCGTGGGTGAGCCACCGGGTCCAGAAGGTCTCCAGGTCGATCCCGGCCCGCAGCACCAGATGGCGCAGCCGGTCCTGCGGGGCGTCCCGGCCGGGCGGGAAGTCGCGCTTCTCGATCTCCCGGTACTCGGCGAGCTGCCGGCGGTGCAGCTCCAGGTGGCGGCGCAGGTCCGCCGCCAGGCCCGCGGTGCCCACCACGGCGGCCGCGCGCAGCCGCAGCAGCAGCACGTCGCGCTGCGGCTTCGGGTCCTGGGCGGCGGCGGTCCAGCGGGCCAGTTCCGCGCGGCCCGCGGGCAGCACCCCGTAGCTCTTCTTCTGCCCGCGGGCCGGCTGTTCGGACGGCAGCGCGCGGATGAGCCCCTCGGCCTCCAGCTTCCCCAGCTCGCGATAGATCTGCTGGTGCGTCGCGGACCAGAAGTAGCCGATCGACTTGTCGAACCGGCGGGTCAGTTCCAGTCCCGACGACGGCTTTTCCAGCAGGGCGGTGAGGATCGCGTGCGGGAGTGACATGGGCTCATCCTAGGGAGGGAGGTGCCCGGCCCCTACAGGGTCGCCGCCAGCTCCGTTCCCTGCTTGACCGCCCGCTTGGCGTCCAGTTCGGCGGCCACGTCGGCGCCGCCGATGAGGTGGGCGCGGCGACCGGCGGCGACCAGCGCCTCGTACAGGTCGCGGCGCGGCTCCTGACCGGTGCACAGCACGACCGTGTCGACCTCCAGGACCGTGCTCTCCCCGCCGACGGTGATGTGCAGGCCGGCGTCGTCGATCCGGTCGTAGCGCACGCCCGGCACCATGGTGACGCCCCGGTGCTTCAGCTCGATGCGGTGGATCCAGCCGGTGGTCTTGCCGAGGCCGGCGCCGACCTTGCTGGTCTTGCGCTGGAGCAGGTGCACCCGGCGGGGCGGGGCGGGCCGCTCGGGGGCGGTGAGGCCGCCGGGTGCCCGGTAGTCCGGGTCGACGCCCCAGTTCCGGAAGTAGGTTCCCGGGTCCTCGCTCGCCTTGTCGCCGCCGTCGGTGAGGTACTCGGCGACGTCGAAGCCGATGCCGCCGGCGCCGAGGACGGCGACGCGGTCGCCGACGGGGGCGCCGTCGCGGAGCACGTCGAGGTAGCCGAGGACACGGGGGTGGTCGACGCCGGGGATGTCCGGGGTGCGCGGGCTGACGCCGGTGGCGACCACGACCTCGTCGAAGCCGTCCAGGTCGGCGGCTTCCACCCAGGTGTCCAGGCGGACGTCGACGCCGTGCGCGTCGAGCTGGTGGCGGAAGTAGCGCAGCGTCTCGTCGAACTCCTGCTTGCCGGGCACCTTGCGGGCGACGTTGAGCTGTCCGCCGATCTCGCTCGCCGCGTCGAACAGGGTGACGGCGTGGCCGCGTTCGGCGGCGGAGACCGCGCAGGCGAGGCCGGCCGGACCGGCGCCGACCACGGCGACGCGCTTCTTCAGCCGGGTCGGCGCGAGCACCAGCTCGGTCTCGTGGCAGGCGCGCGGATTGACCAGGCAGGAGGTGATCTGCCCGCTGAAGGTGTGGTCGAGGCAGGCCTGGTTGCAGCCGATGCAGGTGTTGATGGCCTCGGGGGTGCCGGCGGCGGCCTTGGCGACGAAGTCGGGGTCGGCGAGCATCGGGCGGGCCAGGGAGACCATGTCCGCGCAGCCGTCGGCGAGCAACTCCTCGGCGAGTTCCGGGGTGTTGATGCGGTTGGTGGTGACCAGCGGGACGGACACCTCGCCCATGAGCTTCTTGGTGACCCAGGTGTAGGCGCCGCGCGGCACGGAGGTGGCGATGGTGGGGATGCGGGCCTCGTGCCAGCCGATGCCGGTGTTGATGATCGTCGCGCCGGCGGCCTCCACCGCCTTGCCGAGGGTGATCACCTCCGCCAGCGAGGAGCCGCCCGGGACCAGGTCCAGCATGGACAGCCGGTAGATGATGATGAAGTCCTCGCCGACGGCCTCGCGGACCCGCTTGACGATCTCGACGGGGAAGCGCATGCGGTTCTCGTACGAGCCGCCCCAGCGGTCGGTGCGCCGGTTGGTCGGCGCGGCGATGAACTCGTTGATCAGGTAGCCCTCGGAGCCCATGATCTCGACGCCGTCGTAGCCGGCCCGCCGGGCGAGGCGGGCGGTGCGGGCGTAGTCGTCGATGGTGCGCTCGATGTCGGCGTCGGTCAGTTCGCGGGGCACGAAGGGGCTGATGGGCGCCTGGAGGGGGCTGGGCGCGACGAGGTCGCGGTGGTAGGCGTAGCGGCCGAAGTGCAGGATCTGCAGGGCGATCCGGCCGCCCTCGCGGTGCACGGCGTCGGTGACCACCCGGTGCCGCTCGGCCTCCGCGTCGGTGGTGAGCTTGGCCCCGCCCTCGTACGGCCGGCCCTCCTCGTTGGGGGCGATGCCGCCGGTGACGATGAGCCCCACGCCGCCGCGCGCGCGGGCGGCGTAGAACGCCGCCATCCGCTCGAAGCCGCGCTCGGCCTCCTCCAGACCGACGTGCATGGAGCCCATCAGCACGCGGTTGGGCAGGGTGGTGAAGCCCAGGTCGAGCGGGGTCATCAGGTGCGGGTAGCGGCTCATCGGGCCCTCCGTGCCGGGTGTCGTCACCCCTTGTTGTAGAGGAAGCCCGAGGCTTTGTGCAACTAGTTGCACAACCAGCCACCTGTGTACCTAATAGTATGTACATTGCCCGCGCGACGACTCGGTCGTCTTCGTGGTGATCACCCTGCGGGACGGGTACGGGCCGGCGCAGACGCCCCGGCCGGGCAGGGCCGGCCGGGGCGTCGCCCCGGTGACTCAGCGGCTCTCCAGGCGCAGGTGCAGATCCCGCTCCTGGTCGCCGGAGGCCGTACAGGTCTCCTTCACGGTGAACATCGAGTCCAGGGTGGTGCGGAACCGGTCGACGGCCCAGTAGCCGCCCTGGACGTCCGCCTGGACCGGCTGCCCGAGGTGGACCGGCGGGCAGCCGGAGCCCCGGGATTCGGCGACGTCGTAGGTGCCGAGCCAGACCATCGGCCGGGTCTCGTGGAGCTGCTGGGGTTCCTCGTCCGCGCCCCGGTCGGAGGCGAAGCAGGACCTGAGCGCCTCGAAGACGAGACGGGCGTCCTCCTTCGATCCGCTGATCTCCACCGTGACGGTTTCCGGATGCGACCGCTCCGTGTCTGCCATGATCGCTCCTTTCGTGGCCGCGCTGCGGTGGAACGGGGTACCCCGCCGAACCGCGTCCACCCCCAGGAAAACACCACGTGTGCTTCCGCACACCTCAGCCGCGGGTGAACTTGTACGTCTTGCTGTCCGTCAGCACGCAGAAGCCGGGCGAGACGACGATCACCCGCAGCACGCCGCTGCGGCGGTCGTAGTCGATGCCCTCCGCCTCGAAGGAGCCCTGGCAGGAACTGCGCAGCGGCAACTGGCGCACCGCCGTGACGTGCCCGGTGACGTCGGCGGTCCCGTCCGGCGGGGCGGAGAGGTCCACCTGGAGCAGCGGCTTGGTGAGGCCGAAGAGGCTGCCCTCGGGGTCGTCGGAGGAGCACAGCAGGGTGGTGGGGCCGGTGAAGTCGCAGCCCTGGACGTCGCGGACGGCGTGGTCCAGGCGGACGGTGGAGACCAGCGGGAGGTCCGCCGAGGGCGAGGTGGCGGGGTTGACGCCCGGGGTCGGGAAGACCAGCAGGCGGGTCATGGTGCCCCACTCGCCGGACAGCGTCCAGCGGCCGTCGGGCGAGACGGCGGCCCAGGAGTTGTTCAGCGCCTCGCCCGGGCCGAGCGTGTGGACGTACTCCGACCACGCGCCGCCGGGCGCCTGCACCCGGAACATCTTCGAGTTGCCGGAGTCCCGCTGGTAGGGCTCGATGTAGAAGCCGTCGTAGGAGGCGTCGGGGTCGCCTACGTGGTTCCAGCCGCGGCCGGCCAGGCCGGGCGGGATCGTGCCGACGCCGGTGTACCGGTTGGGGCTGTTCGCCGGGACCTCCACCGAGGTCAGCCCCTGGCTCTCGGTCAGCGGGTCGGCGCGGTCGGAGCCGGTCTCGGTCCAGGTGCCGGCGGCCGAGGCGGGCGCGGGCGCGGCCAGGGACACGACGGCGGCGGTGACGAGGGTGACGAGTCCGGCGAGGACGGTGTGACAGCGTTGCCGGGCGGACGCGGGCATGGCCGGCTCCTCGGGCGGGTGACGGGGGCACTCGGACGGCGGACAGTGTGGCGTGGCGTCATAGTCATGTACAGACCAATAACGCAACATGGGCGTGAACTCTCACGGCCCCCGGGACCGCGCGATACGGTCCCGGCGGGGAACCCGAGCCGCGCGCGCCACCGGCGCGACGGCTCCGGCGGACGTCCGCCGCCGTGTTGAGAGATGGTGGAGGGAGAACGGCGACGGCGGAGAGTCGGGTGTGAGCGCGGTAGAACGAGGACAGTCGGCACGAGGCACGGCGTGCCGTGCGGACGGGCGAAGGCGGTGCGTGGCATGAGTGCGGCCGAGGCTCCGGTGACGGAGAACGGCGAGCCCGCGCGCGGTCCGGTTCCCCCGGGCGGCCTGCTGGACGTCCTGGGCGTGGCGTCGGTGGTGCTGGACCGGGACGGCCGGATCGTGCTGTGGAGCCCGCAGGCGGAGGAACTGTTCGGGTACCCCGCGGAGGAGGCGCTCGGGCAGTACGCCGCCCGGCTGATGGTGCACGAGGAGCACAGCCGGCTGGTGGGCAGGCTGTTCGCCGACGTGATGCGCACCGGGAAGAGCTGGGCGGGCGGCTTCCCCATCCGGCACAAGGACGGCAGCACCCGTGTGGTGGAGTTCCGCAACATGCGGCTGCTGGACGACCGCGGGGACGTCTACGCGCTCGGGCTGGCCGCCGACCAGTCGACCGTACGACGGCTGGAACAGGACGTGGCGCTGTCCGAGCGGATGGTGAAGCAGTCCCCGATCGGCTACGCCGTCCTGGACACCGAGCTGCGGTTCGTCTCCGTCAACCCGGCCCTGGAGCGCATCAACGGGGTGCCGGCCGCCGAGCACGTGGGCCGGACGCTGCGGGAGGTGGTGCCGCTGCTGAACGCCGGCGACCTGGAGGCCGCGGCCCGGCGGGTGCTCGAGACGGGTGTGCCGCTGATCGACGACACACTGGTCGGCCGCACCCCGGCCGACCCGGACGAGGACCACACCTGGTCGCACTCGCTGTACCGGCTGGAGGACACCCTGGGCCATGTGCTCGGGGTGGCCGTCTCGCTGGTCGACATCACCGAGCAGCACCGGGCCTCGGTGGAGGCGGAGACCGCGCGCCGCCGGCTCGCGGTGATCGCGGACGCCTCGGCCCGGATCGGCACCACGCTGGAGCTGGAGCGCACCGCCTGCGAGCTGGCCGAGGTCGCGGTGCCGGAGCTGGCGGACGTGGCGGCGGTGGACCTGCTGGACGCGGTGGTCGAGGGCCGGCCCAGCGCGCTCGGGCCCTCGGAGTCGGCGGTGATCCGGGCGCTGGCCGTACGCCCGGCGGAGGGCAGCGACGCGGTCCGGGCCGCCGACCCGCCCGGCCAGATCGCCCGGTACGGGCCGGACCGGCTGGTCACCGAGTGCGTGCGCACCGGCGAGGCGGTGCTGGTGCCGCGGGTGAAGGACGAGGATCTGCCGCTGATCGCCCGCTCCGCCGAGGCGGCCGTGCTGCTCGGCCGGGCGGGCCTGCACTCGTACCTCGCGGTGCCGCTGATCGCGCGCGGCGAGGTGCTGGGCGCGCTGGACCTCAAGCGGACCCGCAACCCGGCCCCGTTCGACGAGGACGACGTGCTGCTGGCGCGCGAGCTGGCGGCCCGCGCCGCCGTGCAGATCGACAACGCGCGCTGGTACCAGAACGCCCGCAACACCGCGCTCACCCTCCAGCGCAGCCTGCTGCCCAGTCATCCGCCGGTCACCACCGCCCTGGAGGTGGCCTCCCGCTATCAGCCGGCCGGGGCCACCAGCGAGGTGGGCGGCGACTGGTTCGACGTCATCCCGCTGGAGGGCGGCAAGACCGCACTCGTCGTGGGCGATGTGATGGGCAGCGGGGTCGGCGCCGCCGCCACGATGGGCCGGCTGCGCACCGCGACCACCACCCTCGCCGCGCTCGACCTCGATCCGGCCCGGCTGCTGGAGCACCTGGACAAGACGACCTCGGCCCTGGACCACTCCATCGCGACCTGCGTGTACGCCGTCCACGACCCGCGGCTGCGCCAGTGCCGGATCGCCAACGCCGGCCATCTGCCGCCGGCCCGGGTACGGCCCGGCAGCCCGCCGGAGCTGCTCGACCTGCCCACCGGGGTGCCGCTCGGCGTGGGCGGGGTCGGCTTCTCCACCGTCACGGTCGGTTTCGAGCCCGGTGACGAGCTGGTGTTCTACACCGACGGGCTGGTGGAGACCCGCTCCCACTCGCTGGACGAGCGGCTGGCCCTGCTGCTGTCGCTGCTGGACGACCCCGCCCGCCCGCTGGAGGAGACCTGCGACCACCTCCTGCGCACGCTGCGCCACCCGGACAACCACGACGACGTGGCGCTGCTCATCGCCCGGGCGCAGGAGCCGGGGTGACCGGCGGGGCGGCGGCGCCTACCGCGCCGTCCCCCGTCGTGCCGGTGCCGGGCGTACGCCGATGACCACGTGCGCGTACAGGTCCTCGTCGACGGCCAGGCGGGTCGTCAGGCCCGCGTCGGCGAAGGCGCGTACGGCGGCGGGTGCCTGGCGTTCGCTGGTCTCGGTGAGCAGGCTGCCGCCGGGGGCGAGCCACTGGGCGGCGCCGGCGGCGACGCGGCGCGGCAGATCTAGTCCGGCGGCCCGGCCGTCCAGCGCGATCAGCGGTTCGTGGTCGCGGGCCTCCGCCGGGAGCAGGGCCACCTCGGCGGTGGGGACGTAGGGCACGTTGGCCGTCAGCAGGGCCACCCGGCCGCGCAGGCCGGGCGGCAGGGCGTCGTAGAGA
>NZ_JACBWZ010000297.1 GCF_013870595.1 Streptomyces sp. WELS2
CCGCCATGGACATCAGGTTCCAGCAGGAGGGAGGCGGCCGGCTGCTCGGCGACGGCCGGTGCGTGGTGCTCGTCGACGACCTCATGACGACGGGTGCCAGTCTCGCGGAGGCGGCGCGTGCCGTGCGCGAGGCCGTGGTATCCGGTGCCAATGGCGGAACGGCCGTGTATCGGGCGACAACTCGGGAAGGTAGGGAGGAACGACGGATCGGTGAAGAGCAGGAGAGGACGGAGTCGCTGCACGGTGCACCGGAAAAGGCCGCGCCGAACGCCCGCGCCTTGATGCGGCGTGCCGCCGTGATCGCCGCTCCGGCCGATTCCCTGGAAATAAACAGGAACTGATCGTCAACGTGCATCGTTGCAGGTAGTGAGAGGCTTAATTCACCTGAACGGAGGTGCGGCGGAAGAGAGGGTGACGACATCGCTCCGGGCGAGATATGTTCGGTTGTGAGGAAAGGCGCAGGCCACACACCTCGCATATCCGAATGCCGTGCGCGGGTTTCGCAATCACCCGCGCCGGTGGGGTGGAGATCTCGCCCATGGGGGAGGAGGAGGTGGAAGTCACCGAGTCCGAGGTCCGGTGATCACCGGATCTGGTGCGAAAGGGAGACGCTCCGCCGATGGAGCGGGGCGATCCGGGAACGGAGTTCTGCGTGGACATCGTCGTCAAGGGCCGCAAGACCGAGGTGCCCGAGCGGTTCCGCAAGCACGTGGCCGAGAAGCTGAAGCTGGAGAAGATCCAGAGGCTCGATGCCAAGGTGATCAGCCTCGACGTCGAGGTGTCCAAGGAGCCCAACCCCCGGCAGGCCGACCGCTGTGACCGAGTGGA
Organism: Streptomyces sp. WELS2; assembly: GCF_013870595.1. Classification (GTDB taxonomy): domain Bacteria; phylum Actinomycetota; class Actinomycetes; order Streptomycetales; family Streptomycetaceae; genus Streptomyces. Next base: position 829 of record NZ_JACBWZ010000297.1, read on the forward strand.
GATCACGCTCCGCTCCCGCGGTCCGGTGATCCGGGCGGAGGCGGCGGCCAGCGATCCCTACGCCGCACTCGACCTGGCGGCGGAGAAGCTGGACGCGCGGCTGCGCAAGCAGCACGACAAGCGGTTCTCACGCCGCGGCGCGCGCCGGATCTCGGCGGCGGAGGTCCCCGACCACGTGCCGGGCGCGGCGACACTGAACGGCAACGGCCTGCCCGCCTCGGAGGAGGAGTCCGACGGGGTGCCGACCAAGAAGATCGGTTCCCTGGAGGTCAAGGGTGAAGGCCCCCTCGTCGTCCGCGAGAAGACCCACGTCGCCGCCCCGATGACGCTCGACCAGGCTCTCTACGAGATGGAGCTGGTCGGCCACGACTTCTACTTGTTCGTCGACTCCGAGACGAAGGAACCGAGCGTCGTCTACCGACGGCACGCCTACGACTACGGCGTGATCCATCTCAGCACGGACCCGATGGTCGCCGAGGCGCAGACCCCCACGGCGGGGGGCACGCTGGGCGGCTGACCCCACCCGGCTGAAGCTGAGCCGGTGCCCCTGGAGTGAGCGTGCGCCCCCAGGGGCACCGGCGTGCGACCACTTCGCGCCCCGCACGTCACCTCGGTGCCGTCCGGGCATGAAATCATGGCCGCACCGGCCCAACCGGTGGGCCGTTGCCTTGGGTTGGCGATGGCACAGGACCACAGGCCACAGCCTTCAGGGGGAGGAACGATGGCGGACACCTTCGGACCGATGCGGGACGGGGACGCCGACGACGCTGTCATCGGCAGGGACCCGGGCGCGGACGCGTCGCGCAAGGAGCCGATCAGAGTCCTGGTCGTGGACGACCACGCCCTCTTCCGGCGCGGCCTGGAGATCGTGCTCGCGGCCGAGGAGGACATCCAGGTCGTCGGCGAGGCGGGCGACGGTGCCGAGGCCGTCGACAAGGCCGCCGACCTGCTGCCCGACATCGTCCTGATGGACGTCCGCATGCCCAAGCGCGGCGGGATCGAGGCCTGCACCTCCATCAAGGAGGTGGCCCCCAGCGCGAAGATCATCATGCTGACGATCAGCGACGAGGAGGCCGACCTCTACGACGCGATCAAGGCGGGCGCGACCGGATATCTCCTCAAGGAGATCTCGACCGACGAGGTGGCCACCGCCATTCGCGCGGTGGCCGACGGACAGTCGCAGATCAGCCCGTCGATGGCGTCCAAACTCCTCACCGAGTTCAAGTCGATGATCCAGCGCACCGACGAGCGCCGGCTGGTGCCCGCGCCCCGGCTCACCGACCGGGAGCTGGAGGTCCTCAAACTCGTCGCCACGGGCATGAACAACCGGGACATCGCCAAGGAGTTGTTCATCTCCGAGAACACCGTGAAGAACCACGTCCGCAACATCCTGGAGAAGCTCCAGCTGCACTCCAGGATGGAGGCCGTGGTCTACGCGATGCGGGAGAAGATCCTGGAGATCCGCTAGCGCCTGTCCCCGGCGCCTAGCCGAGGAGCCCGGCGAGCTCCCGGGTGAGGGGCTCGCGCAGCTGTGGCGGGTCCACGCGCTCGACGCGGACGTCGGTGCACTGCACCCACGACGCCGCCTCGACCAGAGCCCGGGCCACCGCCGGGACCGCCTTCGGGCCGTCCAGGGTGACCTGCTTGGCCACCAGTGTGCGGCCCTGGCGCGCCGGGTCCACCCGGCCGACCAGCCGGCCGCCGGCGAGCACCGGCATCGCGAAGTACCCGTGCACCCGCTTGGGCTTGGGGACGTACGCCTCCAGCCGGTGGGTGAAGCCGAAGATCCGTTCCGTGCGCGCCCGCTCCCAGATCAGGGAGTCGAAGGGGGACAGCAGCGTGGTGCGGTGCCGGCCGCGCGGGGGCGTCGCCAGGGCCGCCGGGTCGGCCCACGCGGGCTTGCCCCAGCCCTCCACCTCCACCGGCACCAGACCGGAGTCCGCGATCACCGAGTCGACCTGCTCGCCCTTGAGCCGGTGGTAGTCGGCGATGTCCGCGCGCGTGCCCACGCCGAGCGCCTCGCCCGCCAGCCGCACCAGGCGCCGCAGGCACTCGCCGTCGTCCAGCTCGTCGTGCAGCAGCGCGGCCGGGACCGCGCGCTCGGCGAGGTCGTACACCCGCTTCCAGCCGCGCCGCTCCACGCAGACCACCTCGCCGTACATCAGCGCCCGCTCCACGGCGACCTTCGCGCCCGACCAGTCCCACCAGTCGTTCGTCTTCTTCGCGCCGCCCAGCTCCGTGGCGGTCAGCGGGCCCTCCGCGCGCAGCTGCTTGATCACCTGCTCGTAGGCGCCGTCGGGGAGTTCGTGGTGCCAGTGCGGGCGGTCGCGGTAGGCGCGGCGGCGGAAGGCGAAGTGGGGCCACTCCTCGATGGGCAGCAGGCAGGCGGCGTGCGACCAGTACTCGAACGCGTGGGTGTCCGTCCAGTACGCGTCCTCCACCGTGCGCCGGCCGACGGCGCCCAGCCGGGCGTACGGCACGAGTTCGTGGGACCGGGCCAGGACCGAGATGGTGTCGAGCTGGACCGCGCCGAGACGGCGCAGCACCCCGCGGACCCCGGCGCGCCGGTCGGGCGCGCCGAGCAGGCCCTGGGCCCGCAGGACTATCCGGCGGGCGTCGTCCGCGGTGAGCGTGGTGGTGGGACGCGGAAGGGTCGTCATGCCCCGTGACGATAGAGGGTGGCACCGACAGTCCGCGACGGCCTGCGCGTTCGCCTCCCAGCGGTCTCAGGGACGCGCGGGCAGGTACGGGGCGGTGGACGGCAGTCCCAGGTCCGAGGGGAGCAGCGAGCCGACCCAGCAGTCCCTGCGCACCCCCTTGTTGGTGACGCCGGAGCGCAGCACGCCCTCGACGGTGAAGCCCGCGCGTTCGGCCACCGCGCGGGAGGCGTGGTTGCCGACCTCGGCCCGCCACTCGACCCGGTCCACGCCGGCCTCGGTGAAGGCCCAGCGGCAGGCGGCGAGCGTGGCCTCCACGACGTAGCCCCGGCCGCGGTGCTCCCGGGCCGCCCAGAAGCCGGGGTTCCATCGCCCGATTCTGCGCGGGGCACCGGGCCGGCGCCACGGATTTCCCCGCCGAGTGAGCGCGCGATCACAATCCGCGTAATTCCTCGTACGGAGCGGCACCATCGGGATACCCCGTCCGTTGTCCTGGATGAAGCAGCCGCCGGGTCGCCAGGCCTCCCGGCGCGGCCGGGTCCTCGCATACGATGGCCGTTGCTCAGTAGTCAGAAGGAAAAACCGACCGTCCCAGGCCCGACCGGCAAGGAGACCAGCCCCCGTGTCCGTCCTCTCGAAGATCATGCGTGCAGGCGAAGGCAAGATCCTGCGCAAGCTGCACCGCATCGCGGACCAGGTCAACTCCATCGAAGAGGACTTCGTCGACCTCTCCGACGCCGAGCTGCGGGCCCTCACCGATGAGTACAAGCAGCGGTACGCCGACGGTGAGAGCCTCGACGACCTGCTCCCCGAGGCGTTCGCCACGGTCCGCGAGGCCGCCAAGCGCGTCCTCGGCCAGCGTCACTACGACGTGCAGCTCATGGGCGGTGCCGCGCTGCACCTCGGCTATGTGGCCGAGATGAAGACCGGTGAGGGCAAGACCCTCGTCGGCACCCTGCCCGCCTATCTGAACGCCCTGTCCGGCGACGGCGTGCACATCGTCACGGTCAACGACTACCTGGCCGAGCGCGACTCGGAGATGATGGGCCGCGTCCACAAGTTCCTGGGCCTCGACGTCGGCTGCATCCTCGCCAGCATGACCCCGGCCCAGCGCCGCGAGCAGTACGCGTGCGACATCACCTACGGCACGAACAACGAGTTCGGCTTCGACTACCTGCGCGACAACATGGCGTGGTCGAAGGACGAGCTGGTGCAGCGCGGCCACAACTTCGCCATCGTGGACGAGGTCGACTCCATCCTCATCGACGAGGCCCGTACGCCGCTGATCATCTCCGGCCCGGCCGACCAGGCCACCAAGTGGTACGGCGACTTCGCCAAGCTGGTCACCCGCCTCAAGCGCGGCGAGGCCGGCAACCCGCTCAAGGGCATCGAGGAGACCGGCGACTACGACGTCGACGAGAAGAAGCGCACGGTCGCCATCCACGAGTCCGGTGTCAGCAAGGTCGAGGACTGGCTGGGCATCGACAACCTCTACGAGTCGGTGAACACCCCGCTCGTGGGTTACCTGAACAACGCCATCAAGGCCAAGGAACTGTTCAAGCGCGACAAGGACTACGTCGTCATCGACGGCGAGGTCATGATCGTCGACGAGCACACCGGCCGTATCCTCGCCGGCCGCCGCTACAACGAGGGCATGCACCAGGCGATCGAGGCGAAGGAAGGGGTGGAGATCAAGGACGAGAACCAGACGCTCGCCACGATCACCCTGCAGAACTTCTTCCGCCTCTACAAGAAGCTCTCCGGCATGACCGGTACGGCGATGACCGAGGCCGCCGAGTTCCACCAGATCTACAAGCTCGGCGTGGTCCCGATCCCGACCAACAAGCCGATGATCCGCAAGGACCAGTCGGACCTGATCTACCGCACCGAGGTGGCCAAGTTCGAGGCGGTCGTGGACGACATCGCCGAGAAGCACGAGAAGGGCCAGCCGATCCTCGTCGGGACGACCTCCGTCGAGAAGTCGGAGTACCTCTCGCAGCAGCTCAGCAAGCGCGGCATCCAGCACGAGGTGCTGAACGCCAAGCACCACGAGCGCGAGGCGCAGATCGTGGCCCAGGCCGGCCGCAAGGGCGCGGTGACGGTCGCCACCAACATGGCCGGCCGTGGTACGGACATCAAGCTCGGCGGCAACCCCGAGGACCTCGCCGAGGCGGAGCTGCGCCAGCGCGGCCTCGACCCCGAGGAGCACATCGAGGAGTGGGCCGCGGCCCTGCCCGCCGCCCTGGAGAAGGCCGAGCAGGCCGTCAAGGCGGAGAAGGAGGAGGTCGAGGCGCTCGGCGGCCTCTACGTCCTCGGCACCGAGCGGCACGAGTCGCGGCGCATCGACAACCAGCTGCGCGGCCGCTCCGGCCGTCAGGGCGACCCGGGCGAGTCCCGCTTCTACCTCTCGCTGGGCGACGACCTGATGCGCCTGTTCAAGGCCCAGATGGTCGAGCGCGTGATGTCCATGGCCAACGTGCCGGACGACGTGCCGATCGAGAACAAGATGGTCACCCGCGCCATCGCGTCCGCGCAGGGGCAGGTCGAGACGCAGAACTTCGAGACGCGCAAGAACGTCCTGAAGTACGACGAGGTGCTCAACCGGCAGCGCGAGGTCATCTACGGCGAGCGCCGCCGCGTCCTGGAGGGCGAGGACCTGCACGAGCAGATCCGGCACTTCATGGACGACACGATCGAGGCGTACGTCACCGCGGAGACCTCCGAGGGCTTCCCCGAGGACTGGGACCTGGACCGGCTGTGGGGTGCCTTCCGGCAGCTGTACCCGGTGAAGGTCACCATCGAGGAGCTGGAGGAGGCGGCCGGCGACCGTGCCGGTCTGACCGCCGAGTTCATCATCGAGTCCATCAAGGAGGACATCCACGAGCAGTACGAGGCCCGCGAGGCGCAGCTCGGCTCCGAGATCATGCGTGAGCTGGAGCGCCGGGTCGTGCTGTCGGTCCTGGACCGCAAGTGGCGCGAGCACCTCTACGAGATGGACTACCTCCAGGAGGGCATCGGCCTGCGCGCGATGGCCCAGAAGGACCCGCTGGTCGAGTACCAGCGCGAGGGCTTCGACATGTTCACCGCGATGATGGACGGCATCAAGGAGGAGTCCGTCGGCTACCTGTTCAACCTGGAGGTCCAGGTCGAGCAGCAGGTCGAGGAGGTCCCGGTCGAGGCGCAGGCCCAGCCGGCCGGCGAGGGCGCGCAGGACACGGTGCCGGCGCAGGCCGGTGCCCGTCCCGAGATCCGCGCGAAGGGCCTGGACGTCCCCCAGCGCCGGGAGCTGCACTTCTCCGCGCCGACGGTGGACGGCGAGGGCGGCATCGTGGAGCGCGACCTGGAGGACGAGGAGCCGGTGCGCTCCGAGTCGGACGGGCTGACCCGGGCGGAGCGGCGGCGGCAGGCCAAGGGCGGCCGGCGCCGCAAGAAGTAACGCGGGAAGCGACGCCCCCCGTGTGGGCGGGCGGCTGACG
>NZ_JACBWZ010000298.1 GCF_013870595.1 Streptomyces sp. WELS2
CCGGGACCACGGCGGCCATACGGACCTGCGCGGTGAACGACCTGTATCTGTCCATGGGCGCCAAGGAGGGCGCGGCCGGATCCCTGTACTGGCCGGTCCGGTTCACCAACACCAGCACGACCAAGTGCGCCCTGCGCGGCTACCCGGGCGTGAGCGCCGTGGACGGCGCCCACCACCGCGTCGGCCCGGCGGCGAAGCACAGCGGCCGGAGCTACGGCACCGTCACCCTCGCCCCCGGCCACTCCGCCTCGGCGGTCCTGCGCACGACCAACGGCCCGGTCGGCGGCGCCTGCGAACGCACCGGCGCCTACCTCCGGGTCTACCCGCCGGCGTCCCGCACCGCGACGCTGGTCCCGGCACCGTGGAAGACCTGCTCGGGGGTGTTCCAGACGGGGCCGGTGAACACCGACGGCGCGTTCTGACCGCCTCGCGGCCGATGCGGGTGGTGGAGGCGCCGGGCGCCTCCACCACCCGTGTCAGACGGCCGGGCGCAAGTGCCGGACGAAGAACCGGACCGCGCTGTCGGCCTCGAACCTGGGCATCTCCTTGTGCCTGCCGGCGTTGGCGTGCAGCGTCTTCTCCCGGGAGGCGAAGGCGTCGAACAGCGCCAGGCTCGACTCGCGGGGGATGTGCTCGTCGTCCCACTGGAAGTGGTACTCGACCGGGATGGTGATCCGTCGCGCGGTCCCGGCCAGGGCGTCTGGCCAGTGGAGGCCGAAGACGGCGGCGGTGATCCGGGGGTCGGCGGCGGCCAGCGGTACGCCGATCGCGGTGGCCATGTTCAGGCCGAAGTAGCCGACCGGTCCGCCGGCGCCGATCTCCGGAAGTTCCTGGAGCGCGTCCAGGACCGCCCGCCACTCGGGTACGGCGCGCTCGGCCAGATGGGCGTTGTAGCGGACGACGACCGGGCCTTCCGGCTCGCCGGCGGCCCGCGCCCGGTACAACTCGGCGATCTCCCGCTCGTCGTGCGGGGTGCGGGGCCGGTCGCCGTGGCCGGGCGCGTCGATGACGGCCACGTGGAAACCGCCGTCGGTCACGAGCCGGTGCGCGCGGCCGGTCATCGCCCGCCACTTCTTGTGCGTACCGCCGCCGTGCCCCATCAGCACCAGGGGCGCACGACCGGCACCGGTCACGGGCGACCAGAGCACACCGGGGATGTCCCCCAGGGTGAAGTCGCGTTCCAGCACGCCGTCCGCCGACGCCTCAGAGGTGAACTGCAAAGTCTGCATGGGATTTGCCCCTTCGAAAGCACTTCCGCCATCGAGGCACTCCCGGCGACCCCTACGTCAGCCACCCGACCGCGACACAGAGGGAGAGCCCCACTCGAACACAACCTTCACGGGTCTCACCTCCCTCTCCGCCATCAGCGATCCCCCGAACCTTAACGCCCGGCCCACGACCGGGCCCAACTCTTTTTCGCCGCCGTGCGCCTGTTGCGGGTGAGCGGTGCGGGGTGCGCGAAGGGGCGGCACCCCCCGCACCGGGGTGCCGCCCCTTCTCTTTCGTGCGCCGGGGCCGTCGCCGATCGGTGAGGGTCGGGGACCGGCGACGGCTCCGGGGTCCGGGGGTCAGCGGTGGTCGCTGCCCGTCGACCGGGTGGCCGCGCGGCCCGCTTCCAGGCGGGCGACCGGGATGCGGAACGGGGAGCAGGAGACGTAGTCCAGGCCCGCCTCGTGGAAGAAGTGGACCGACTCCGGGTCGCCGCCGTGCTCGCCGCAGACGCCCAGCTTGAGGTCGGGGCGGGTACGGCGGCCGGCCTCCGCGGCCGACCTGACCAGGGAGCCGACGCCGTCCTTGTCGATCGTCTCGAACGGGCTGACGCCGAAGATGCCCTTCTCCAGGTACGCCGTGAAGAACGAGGCCTCCACGTCGTCGCGGCTGAAGCCCCACACCGTCTGCGTCAGGTCGTTCGTGCCGAAGGAGAAGAACTCCGCGGCCTCGGCGATCTCGCCCGCCGTGAGGGCGGCGCGCGGGAGTTCGATCATCGTGCCGATGGCCAGCTTGAGCTTCGTGCCCGTCGCCGCCTCGACCTCAGCGATGACCCGGTCCGCGTCCTCGCGGACGATCTCCAGCTCCTGGACCGTGCCGACGAGCGGGATCATGATCTCCGCGCGCGGGTCGCCCTTGGCGGCCTTGCGCTCGGCCGCCGCCTCCGCGATCGCGCGGACCTGCATGGTGAACAGGCCGGGGATGACCAGGCCGAGGCGTACGCCGCGCAGACCCAGCATCGGGTTCTGCTCGTGCAGCCGGTGCACCGCCTGGAGCAGCCGCAGCTCGTTCTCGTGCGGCTCCTGCCGGGACTCCGCGAGGGCCACCCGGACGGACAGTTCCGTGATGTCGGGGAGGAACTCGTGCAGCGGCGGGTCCAGCAGCCGGATCGTCACCGGCAGGCCGTCCATCGCCTCGAACAGCTCCACGAAGTCCTGCCTCTGGAGCGGCAGCAGGGCCTTCAGGGAGGCCTCGCGCTCCTCCTCGGTGTCGGCCAGGATGAGGCGTTCGACCATCTCGCGGCGGTCGCCGAGGAACATGTGCTCGGTGCGGCACAGGCCGATGCCCTGGGCGCCGAAGCGGCGGGCGCGCAGCGCGTCCTCGGCGTTGTCGGCGTTGGCCCGTACCCGCAGCCGGCGCTTGCGGTCGGCGAAGGCCATCATGCGGTGCACGGCCTCCACCAGCTCGTCGGCGTCGTCGGCGCCCGGGTGCATCCGGCCCTCGAAGTACTCCACGACCGGGGACGGCACGACCGGGACCTCGCCCAGGTAGACCTTGCCCGTGGAGCCGTCGATGGAGATCACGTCGCCCTCCTCGACGACGTGCCCGCCGGGCACCGTCATCCGGCGCCGCTTGGTGTCGACCTCCAGCTCCTCCGCACCGCACACACAGGTCTTGCCCATGCCCCGGGCGACCACGGCCGCGTGGGAGGTCTTGCCGCCGCGGGAGGTGAGGATGCCCTCGGCCGCGATCATGCCGTCCAGGTCGTCGGGGTTGGTCTCCCGGCGGACCAGGATGACCTTCTCGCCCGAGCGGGACCACTTCACGGCCGTGTACGAGTCGAAGACCGCCTTGCCGACCGCCGCGCCCGGCGAGGCCGCGATGCCCCGGGCCACCTGCTCGACCTTCGCCTGCTCGTCGAAGCGCGGGAACATCAGCTGGGCCAGCTGGGCGCCGGTGACGCGCTGGAGCGCCTCCGTCTCGTCGATCAGGCCCTGGTCCACCAGCTGCGTGGCGATCCGGAAGGCCGCGCCCGCCGTGCGCTTGCCGACGCGGGTCTGGAGCATCCACAGCCGGCCGCGCTCGATGGTGAACTCGATGTCGCAGAGATCCTTGTAGTGGTTCTCCAGGGTCTCCATGATCTTCATGAGCTGGTCGTACGACTTCTTGTCGATCCGCTCCAGCTCCGCCAGCGGGACGGTGTTGCGGATGCCCGCGACCACGTCCTCGCCCTGGGCGTTCTGCAGGTAGTCGCCGTAGACGCCCTGGTGGCCGGAGGCGGGGTCGCGGGTGAAGGCGACGCCGGTGCCGGAGTCGGGGCCGAGGTTGCCGAAGACCATGGAGCAGACGTTGACGGCGGTGCCCAGGTCGTGCGGGATGCGCTCCTGGCGGCGGTAGAGCCGCGCGCGGTCGCCGTTCCAGGAGTCGAAGACCGCCTTGATGGCGAGGTCCATCTGCTCGCGCGGGTCCTGCGGGAAGTCGCGGCCGGCCTCCTTCTTGACGATCTTCTTGAAGGTGGTGACCAGCTTCTTCAGGTCCGCGGCCTCCAGGTCGGTGTCGACCGTGACCTTCTTGGCGGCCTTGGCCTTGTCCAGGGCCTCCTCGAAGAGGTCGCCGTCGACGCCGAGGACGGTCTTGCCGAACATCTGGATGAGGCGGCGGTAGGAGTCCCAGGCGAACCGCTCGTCGCCGGCCTGCTCGGCCAGGCCCTGCACGGAGGCGTCCGACAGGCCGATGTTCAGGACGGTGTCCATCATGCCGGGCATGGAGAACTTGGCGCCGGAGCGGACCGAGACCAGCAGCGGGTCGTCCGCCTGGCCCAGCTTCTTGCCCATCTTCCGTTCCAGGGCGTCGAGGTGCGCACTCACCTCGTCACGCAGTGCCGCCGGTTCCTCGCCACTTTCGAGGTAGACCTTGCAGGCCTCCGTGGTGATGGTGAAGCCGGGAGGCACCGGCAGACCGAGGTTGGTCATCTCCGCGAGATTGGCACCTTTGCCACCGAGGAGGTCCTTGAGGTCCTTGTTGCCCTCGGTGAAGTCGTAAACGAACTTCGGCGCGTGGGGTTCTTTGTTTTCCGACACGGGTCTCGACTCCTTGAGGCCACGGTGGCTGCCCTGACGGCGAGGAACATACCCAGATCGAAGGTGGTTGGGTACGTCTGCTTGCCCGTCATGCGCCTGTAACCACTCGTCCGCCAGCGGATCGAAAGTCAAGGCTTGGCAAGCCCGACGGAGATTACGTTTTCACTTCTTGAACGCATCACCGCCCACAGGTGCGGTTTCCTGCTCAGATGAGCGCCCACTGGCACGACTGATTTCGATCGCTGAACAGTCAAAGGGTGGCACCCAGTGCCACCCTTTGGAGAAGTGCAGTCGCGCATGATCCGCTCATGTGAGCGCTACCCCTATCAAGGGTGGCGAGAATCACGCTGTCACAGGTCGCCGGATTCCACCATGCGGACGACGCCTCGGACACCAGTCGGAAGCAGAAACACCGGCGTCACAGCCTCATCGCCGGCGTCACACCCCCATCGCCGCGAGCCGCTCCTCCACCCGTTCCGGTGCGTACAGGTGCTCCACCACCAGCGCCCCGGCCCCGACCAGCCCCGCCCGGTCGCCGAGCCGGGAGGTCACCACCTCCAGGTGGGCCGTGGAGCGGGGCAGCGCCCGCTGGTAGAGCAGCTCGCGCACGCCGGTCAGGAACGGCGTCCCGGCCAGGTCGCCCGCGATCATCAGCACGCCCGGGTTGAGCAGGGTCACCACCGTCGCCAGCACGTCCCCGACCCGGCGCCCGGCCTCCCGCGCCAGCGCGGCGGCCTCCGGGTGCCCGGCCGCCAGCAGGTCCCGCACATCGGAGCCGGAGGTGGCGGGCACCCCGGACGCGGCCAGCCGCCGGGCCACCGCGCCACCGCTGGCGACCGCCGCCAGGCAGCCCTGCGAACCGCACCGGCACAGCGCGTCGGCGCCGACCCGGATGTGCCCGATGTCGCCCGCGCCGCCGTCCACGCCCCGGTAGATCGAGCCGTCCACCACCACCCCGGCGCCGATACCGGTGGACACCTTGACCAGCACGAAGGCCGTGCAGTCGGGGTAGCCGGTGCGCTGCTCGCCGTAGGCCATGAGGTTGGCGTCGTTGTCGACCAGCACCGGCACGGCCGCCGCCCCGGTGCGCTCGGTGAAGGCACGCGACATCCGGCCGCGGATGTCGTAGCCGTCCCAGCCCGGCATGATCGGGGGCTGCACCACCCGGCCGGTCTCGCTGTCCACCGGACCCGGCACCGCGAGCCCGATCCCGCACACCTCCTCGGCCCGGTGCCCGGCCTTGGTCAGCAACTCCTCGAACCAGCCGCCGAGTTCGCCGAGAACCGCCTCCGGGCCCTCCTCCACCACCAGCGTGCCCGCCTGCTCGGCGAGGATCTCCCCGGTCAGCGAGAGCACGGCCGCGCGGGCGTGCCGGGTGTCCAGGTCGGCGGCGAGGACCACCGCGTGGGAGTCGTCGAACTCCAGGGTGATGGAAGGGCGTCCGCCGAGTGGCGAGTCGACCGGGCCGCCCGCGCCCTCGCGCAGCCAGCCCGCCCGGAACAGCCGGTCCAGGCGCTGGCCGACGGTGGCCCGGGACAGTCCGGTCGCCTGCTGGAGCGCCCCGCGCGTCACGGCCCGGCCGTTGCGCACGAGGGCGAGCAGATCCCCGGCCCCCGCCTGGCTTCCGCTTCTGCCGGCCCTGCCGCTTCTGCCGGCCCTCCCCGGACGTCCGGTCATGCGCACCCCCTTGTGTTTCTCCAGCTTGCCTTACATTCTGAGTTTTGCGTGTTAAATAGACGTAACCCTACGGTGGTCGCAGCCGAACCCCGCGCGGCCGGACGTCTTCGGGGAGCCCCGAGTGGATCGCACCGCCCAGCTCAGTACCCGTCCCTTCCCGTACGAGATCGCATACGATCCACCGACCGCACCGCCGTCCCCGCACGTCAGGGCCGCCCGGGTGCTGGCGGCGAACTGGACCGGCGCCTCCACGGTCCCGTCCCGGAAGCTGTACCCGCACCAGTGGTCCTGGGACTCCGCGTTCATCGCGATCGGGCTGCGGCACATCTCGCCGGCCCGGGCCCAGACGGAGCTGGAGACGCTGCTGGCCGCCCAGTGGGCCGACGGGCGCGTCCCGCACATCGTCTTCAACCCCTCCGTCCCGCTCGACGCCTACTTCCCCAGCCCCGACTTCTGGCGCTCCTCCACCGCCGGACGCGGCGCGGGCGCCCCGCGCACCGTACAGACCTCCGGCATCGTGCAGCCACCCGTGCACGCGCTGGCCGCCTGGCTGGTGCACCGCGCCGACCCCGCCCTGTCCCGCTCCCGCGGCTTCCTGGCCCGGGTCTACCCGAAGCTGGCCGCCTGGCACCGGTATCTGCTGCACCGGCGCGACCTCGGCGGCGCCGGACTGGTGTCCGTGGTGCACCCGTGGGAGCAGGGCATGGACAACAGCCCCTGCTGGGACGCCCCGCTGGCCCGGATCACCCCGGCCCCGGCCCGCTCCTTCCGCCGCGCCGACCTCGATCACGGCGCGGCGGAGGACCGTCCGACCGACCTGGACTACGGCCGGTACGTGCGGCTGGCCGCCGACTACCGGGACCGCGGATACCGGGACGGGCCGGGTGGGCGATACGGCGCCGGCGGCGGGGAGTTCGCCGTGGAGGACCCGGCGTTCAACGCCCTGCTGATCGCCTCCGAGCACGCCCTGGCGCGGATCGCCGAGGAG
>NZ_JACBWZ010000299.1 GCF_013870595.1 Streptomyces sp. WELS2
GGCCTGAGCGGGGCTCCCGACCAGGGGCAGGCCGTCGTCGTACCAGGGCCTCCGGTCGTGACGACGCACCAGACGTCCGGGGCTGTTACGAAACCCTGACAATGGCGCCTCACCTGCACCGACGCCTCCCCGGGGGTCCACTGTGCACCCGGTGTATACATGGTGGGTATACACGCTGTGTAGAGTTCCCTCATGTCCATCGGTCACACCCTCCTGGGACTCCTGGAGTCCGGCCCGCGCCACGGCTACGACCTCAAGCGGGCCTTCGACGAGAAGTTCGGTCACGACCGGCCGCTGCACTACGGCCAGGTCTACTCCACGATGTCCCGGCTGCTGAAGAACGGTCTCGTGGAAGTCGACGGGATCGAGGCCGGCGGCGGCCCCGAGCGCAAGCGGTACGCCATCACCGAGGCCGGCGTCACCGATGTCGAACGCTGGCTCGCCACCCCGGAGAAGCCGGAGGAGTACCTCCAGTCGACCCTGTACACCAAGGTCGTCCTCGCGCTCCTCACCCACCGCGACGCCTCCGACGTCCTCGACACCCAGCGCTCCGAGCACCTGCGCAGCATGCGCATCCTCACCGACCGCAAGCGCAAGGGCGATCTCGCCGACCAGCTGATCTGCGACCACGCCCTGTTCCACCTCGAGGCCGACCTGCGCTGGCTGGAACTCACCGCCGCGCGCCTCGACAAGCTCCGTGCGGCGGTGACCCGGTGACCCCTCCCCCCGGCTCCCTGCTCGTCGCCGAGAACCTGCGCAAGAGCTTCGGCCCCACCGTCGCGCTCGACGGCGCCGGCTTCTCCATCCACCCCGGCGAGGTCGTCGCCGTGATGGGTCCCTCCGGCTCCGGCAAGTCGACGCTGCTGCACTGCCTGGCCGGCATCGTGCCGCCCGACTCCGGCTCCATCACCTACGACGGCCGCGAACTCGCCGGCCTGAGCGACACCGAGCGCAGCGCGCTGCGCCGCAGCGACTTCGGGTTCGTCTTCCAGTTCGGCCAGCTGGTGCCGGAGCTGACCTGTGTGGAGAACGTGGCCCTGCCGCTCCGGCTGAACGGCAGCCCCCGCAAGGAGGCCGAGCGGGCCGCGCTCACCTGGATGGAGCGCCTGGAGGTGGACGACCTCAAGGGCAAGCGGCCCGGCGAGGTCTCCGGCGGCCAGGGCCAGCGGGTCGCGGTGGCGCGGGCGCTGGTCACCGGGCCCCGGGTGGTGTTCGCCGACGAGCCGACCGGCGCGCTCGACTCCCTCAACGGCGAGCGGGTGATGGAGCTGCTGACCGACGCGGCCCGCTCCACCAACGCGGCCGTCGTGCTCGTCACCCACGAGGCCCGGGTGGCCGCCTACTCCGACCGGGAGATCGTCGTACGCGACGGCAGGTCCCGGGACATGGAGCGCGCCATATGAACCTCCGGCAGTGGTCCAGGGACCTGGGCATGGGCGTACGGTTCGCCGTCACCGGCGGGCGCGAGGCCTGGGTCCGGATGGTGCTGACGGCGGTCGGCGTGGGCCTCGGCGTGGCGCTGCTGCTGCTGACGACCGCGCTGCCGAACGTGCTGACGGCACGGCACCAGCGCGAACAGGCCCGCACGGACCTCACCTACAGCGCGGCCGTGCCGCCGAAGGCCGCGAACACCGTGCTGGTCGGCATGGCCGACACCAGGTGGCACGACAAGGACGTCCGGGGCCGCCTCCTCGAACCCGAGGGCCCTCGGGCGCCCCTGCCGCCGGGCGTGGACCACTTCCCCGCGCCGGGCGAGATGGTGGTCTCCCCCGCGCTGAAGAAGCTGCTCGGCTCCGACGAGGGCAGGCTGCTGCGGGAGCGGCTGGCGGACCGGATCACCGGCACGATCGGCGAGCCCGGACTGATCGGCTCGCACGAACTGGCCTTCTACGCGGGCGCCGACCACCTGGCGGTGAAGGAGAACAGCTCGCACGTGGTGCGGCTGACCGCGTTCGGGGACCGGCACCCGACGCCCGAACGGGCCGACCCGGTGCTCATCATGATGACGCTGGTGGTGTTCGTCGCCCTGCTCACCCCGGTCGCCGTGTTCATCGCCGCGGCCGTGCGGTTCGGCGGCGAGCGGCGCGACCGCCGGCTGGCGGCGCTGCGGCTGGTCGGCTCCGACCGCCGGATGACCCGCCGGATCGCGGCGGGCGAGGCACTGGCCGGAGCCCTGCTCGGCCTGGTCGTCGGTACGGTGTTCTTCCTCGTCGGACGGCAGGTGGCGGGCTCGGTGGAGGTGCTGGGCGAGAGCTTCTTCCCCAGCTATCTGAACCCCTCCCCCGCACTGGTCGTCCTGGTCGCGGTGGCGGTCCCGGCCGCCGCGGTGGGGGTGACGCTGTTCGCGATGCGCGGGGTGGCCGTCGAACCGCTCGGCGTGGTGCGCACGGCCCGGCAGGCCCGGCGGCGCCTGTGGTGGCGGCTGCTGCTGCCCCTGGCGGGCCTGGCGCTGCTGTACCCGATGATCGGCAAGGGCCGGTCGAACGGCGACTTCAACGAATACCTGGTCATCGGCGGCGTGCTGCTGCTCCTGGTCGGTGTCAGCGCACTGCTGCCCTGGCTGGTGGAGGCGGTCGTGGCCCGGCTCGGCGCGGGCCCGGTCTCCTGGCAGCTGGCCGTGCGCCGGCTCCAGCTGAGCAGCGGTACGGCGGCCCGCATGGTCAACGGCATCGCCGTGGCGGTGGCCGGGGCGATCGCGCTGCAGATGCTGTTCGCGGGCGTGGAGGGGCAGTACACCCGGGACACCGGCCGGGACCCGGAGCGGGCGTCGGTGCAGATCGACATCTCGGACGGGTCCGCGCTGCCGGCGGCGGCCCGCGAGTTCCCCCGTACCAAGGGCGTACGGGCGTCGGTGGCGATCTCCACCGGCTCGGTCGGCGACCGGCGCCTCGACCCCCGCGCCACGGTGGGCATCACCGTCGGCACCTGCGCCGCGCTGCGCGAACTGGCCCGGCTGCCGTCCTGCCGGGACGGTGACGTGTTCGACATCCCGGACCCGGACGACAGCCCCGAGGGCCGGGCCTTCGTCCGGCCGGGCCGGCGGGGCTTCATCGACGCCACCTATTCGGGCGGCGGGCGCGGGCGCGAGGTCCCCTGGACGGTACCGGCCGGTGTGCGCCAGGTCCCGGCGCGCAAGGACGCCCTCCAGTCGCACGTCACCGGCCTGCTGCTCACCCCGTCCGCGCTGCCCGCCGCGGCCGTGCCGACGCTGTACCACCAGGTCTACGTCCGGCTGGACCTGTCGGTGCCGGAGGCGGACCAGTACGTGCGCAACACGGCGGCACGGGTGGACCGGCTCTCGTCCGTCTGGCACTGGACGGCGACCGCCCAGTCCCGGAAGTACACCTCCCTGCGCACCGGTCTGTTCCTCGGCGCGGTCTGCGTGCTGGCGCTGATCGGGGCGAGCCTGCTGGTCTCCCAGCTGGAGCAGTTGCGCGAGCGGCGCAAGCTGCTGTCGTCGCTGGTCGCCTTCGGCACCCGGCGCCGCACGCTGGGGCTGTCGGTGCTGTGGCAGACGGCGGTGCCCATCTCGCTCGGGCTGCTGCTGGCCTCGACGGTGGGCCTGGCCCTCGGCTCGGTGCTGCTGAAGATGACGGACACCGCGGTGTGACGGTCGGTTCCGCGCAGGCGCACGCCAAGCGGGTGCGGGCGGAGGCCGAGCGGACGAAGGCGGAGGCGCAGGCCGAGGCCGAACGGCTCGTCAACTCCGCGCGCGAGGAGGCCGAGCGGACCCTGGACGAGGCCCGCAAGGACGCCAACAAGCGGCGTTCGGAGGCGGCCGAGCAGGTCGACAAGCTCATCACGGAGACCACGGCGGAGGCCGACAAGCTGCTCGCCGAGGCGCAGGCGCAGGCCCTGAAGACCACGGCGGACGCCGAGTCGCAGGCCGACACGATGGTGGGCGCGGCCCGCAGCGAGGCCGAGCGGATCGTCACCGAGGCGACCATCGAGGGCAACTCGCTGGTGGAGAAGGCCCGTACGGACGCCGACGAGCTGCTGGTCGGCGCGCGCCGGGACGCCACCGCGATAAGGGAGCGCGCGGAGGAGCTGCAGAGCCGGATCACCACCGAGATCGAGGAGCTGCACGAGCGGGCCCGCCGCGAGGCGGCCGAGACCATGAAGTCCACCGGCGACCGCTGCGACGCGCTCATCAAGGCCGCCGAGGAGCAGTTGGCGAAGGCCGAGGCGAAGGCCAAGGAGCTGGTCTCGGAGGCCGACTCCGAGGCGGGCAAGGTGCGGATCGCCGCGGTGAAGAAGGCGGAGGGCCTGCTCAAGGAGGCCGAGCAGAAGAAGGCCCGTCTGGTCAAGGAGGCCGAGGAGCTGAAGGCCGAGGCGGTCCGCGAGGCACGGCGTACGGTGGAGGAGGCCGAGGAGCTGAAGGCGGAGGCGATCCGCGAGGCGCGGCGCACCGTCGACGAGGGCAAGCGGGAGCTGGAGATCCTGATGCGCCGGCGCGAGGACATCAACGCCGAGATCTCCCGGGTGCAGGACGTCCTGGAGGCGCTGGGGTCCCTCGAGGCGCCCGCGCCCGGGAAGGACGGCGGGGTCAAGGCGGGCGCCACCGTGGGCGCCCCCCGATCGGGTGGCAAGACGTCAGACAGCTAGCGGCCAGCGGGCGTTGTGATGTCTTCTGGGTACTTTGCCCAACTTTCCGGCAGGTGGTCCACCGGCCGGCCACTCGAAAGAGGTGCCATTCTCCAGATCAAAACCGTATCCGCTCGATGACACACCGCTGTGGCCCCTAGGATTCCTTTTATCACCTCACTCACCGGTCTCATTCGACAGGAACCCCATGAGCGACACTTCCCCCTACGGCTTCGAGCTTGTGCGGCGTGGATACGACCGCGCTCAGGTGGACGAACGCATCTCCAAGCTCGTCTCCGACCGTGACAGTGCTCTCGCCCGGATCACCGCCCTGGAGAAGCGCATCGAGGAGCTGCACCTCGAGACGCAGAACGCCCAGGCCCAGATCACGGACGCCGAGCCGTCCTACGCGGGTCTCGGCGCGCGGGTCGAGAAGATCCTGCGGCTGGCCGAGGAAGAGGCCAAGGAGCTGCGCGAGGAGGCCCGGCGGGCGGCCGAGCAGCACCGCGACCTCGCCGAGTCGGCGGCCCAGCAGGTCCGCAACGACGCCGAGGCGTACGCGGCCGAGCGCAAGGCCAAGGCCGAGGACGAGGGCGTCCGGATCGTCGAGAAGGCCAAGGCGGACGCGGCCCAGCTGCGTGCCGAGGCGCAGAAGGACGCGCAGTCCAAGCGCGAGGAGGCGGACGCCCTCTTCGAGGAGACCCGCGCCAAGGCCGCCCAGGCCGCCGCCGACTTCGAGACCAACCTGGCCAAGCGGCGCGAGCAGTCCGAGCGGGACCTGGCCTCGCGTCAGCAGAAGGCCGAGAAGCGGCTCGCCGAGATCGAGCACCGGGCCGAGCAGCTGCGCCTGGAGGCGGAGAAGCTGCGCACCGACGCCGAGCGCCGGGCCCGGCAGACGGTGGAGACCGCCCAGCGGCAGGCCGAGGACATCGTGGCCGACGCCAACGCCAAGGCCGACCGGATCCGTTCGGAGTCCGAGCGGGAGCTGGCGGCGCTCACCAACCGCCGCGACAGCATCAACGCCCAGCTGACGAACGTCCGCGAGATGCTCGCCACGCTGACCGGCGCCGCGGTGGCCGCGGCCGGCACGTCCAGCGACGACGAGCCGATCTCCCGGAGCGTTCCGGCGCAGCAGTCCCGGTAGTCGTACGACACCGGCATGGTGAAGGGGCGGTGGGGCCCGGTCCCGCCGCCCCTTCACCGTTTCCGCCGGCCCGAGCGCCGGGCATCGCTCTCCGGCTTTACTCTCTCTTGGGCGGAACCGTCAGCGCCTGGATATCCTCCTAACCCTTACGGGGGCGTGTGCCCCGCCTTCCTGAACCTTTTCGATGGGTGCGGAGCATGATCGAGGCTGTCGGCCTGACCAAGCGCTACGGCGACAAGACCGCCGTGTACAACCTTTCCTTCCGGGTGCGGCCGGGCGCCGTGACCGGCTTCCTCGGGCCGAACGGCTCGGGCAAGTCCACGACGATGCGGATGATCCTCGGGCTGGACAACCCCACGTCCGGGTCGGTCACCATCGGCGGTTATCCGTACCGCAAGCTGCCCAACGCACCCCGGCAGGTCGGCGCGCTGCTCGACGCCAAGGCCGTGCACGGCGGCCGGTCCGCCCGCAACCACCTGCTGAGCCTCGCCCAGCTGTCGGGCATCCCGGCCCGCCGCGTCGACGAGGTGCTCGGCGTGGTCGGCCTCCAGGACGTGGCGAAGAAGCGTTCCAAGGGCTTCTCGCTCGGCATGGGCCAGCGCCTCGGCATCGCCGCCGCGCTGCTCGGCGACCCGCAGGTGCTGCTCTTCGACGAGCCGGTCAACGGCCTCGACCCCGAGGGCATCCTGTGGGTCCGCAACCTGATGAAGGCGCTGGCGGCGGAGGGCCGTACGGTCTTCGTCTCCTCCCACCTGATGAGCGAGATGGCGCTGACCGCCGACCACCTCATCGTGATCGGGCGCGGGCAGCTGCTCGCCGACATGAGCGTGACGGACTTCATCTCGGCGAACTCCGCCGACTTCGCGCGCGTGCGCACCCCCGACACCGAGCCGCAGCTGCGGGAGAAGCTCGCCGCCGCGCTCGCCGAGGCGGGCGGACACGTACTGCCCGAGCAGGACGGCGCGCTGCGCGTGACCGGGCTGCCGCTGCCCCGCATCAGCGACCTCGCCCACGAGGCGGGCGTCCGGCTGTGGGAGCTGTCCCCGCACCAGGCCTCGCTGGAGGAGGCGTACATGCGGATGACCCAGGCCGCCGTGGACTACCGCTCGACCGCCGACCAGAAGGCGGGCCTCCAGCAGCCGCTGCCGCCCGGCGCCCAGCCGCCCATGCCCGCATCAGCGACCTCGCCCACGAGGCGGGCGTCCGGCTGTGGGAGCTG
>NZ_JACBWZ010000003.1 GCF_013870595.1 Streptomyces sp. WELS2
GGTGGACGCCTGGTTCGACACCACGACCGCAGCCCCGGGCGGCGACTTCGTCACCGCGGTCGTCATGGCGCTCGCCGCCGAGCTGCCGCTCGCCGCGCTGTGCGGCAGGTTGGCGCTGCGGACCCTGAGGCGGCCCGCGTGACGCCGACCGCCCAGCCACATGCCACGGACCGAATCGACCACCGGAGACACCATGCACCGCATCACCACCGCACTCGTCGCCCCGATCCCGGCCCGGACCCGCTGGGCGCCGTCGGCGCGGGCGCCGCGTTGGCCGCCGCCTGGCGGCCGGGTGACCCATCGCTTCATGAGGATCTCGACCTGGGCGAGGGTGATGATGGTCGCGCTCCACCGGGAGCCGTCGTTGAGGTCCACGAAGACATCGACGTTGTCCACGAACTCCAAGTCCTCGCCGGCACTCGGCAGAAACGCGGCCTCGAACTGCTCTGTGTGTACGCGGTACCAGGGTCCGTCCCAGCTGCCCGGCGTTGTGCTGTGACTCATCGGGTGAGTGTGCCGGGCCGATTCGGCCTCCTCAACCGCTTTGTTCCGCCACGCTTCCGGCGTGAACGGTGATCTCGTACCCGGTGGCCTGTGGGAGCGCATAGCCCCGCTCGAAGGCGCCGCCGCTGACCCCGGCGAAAGCGACCGGAGCGACCGAACTGCCGGCGAGCGCCGGCCCACTTGCGCCGACTGTGGACATCCCTTCAAGAGCGACCGCGCTCTCGACGCTCACCGCCGCCAGGCACACCCGGAGGACTGACTCATGCCGGTCGAGCCAGTTCCCTGCCCCCCGGACGGCGGCGGTGGCACGCCTGGACACCGGCGTCGTGCGCCGGCTGCGGTAGCGCTGCGGTGCACCGCCGCACCCCGGTGCGGCGGAACCGCGGCCGGTGTGCGGCCCCCGAAGCCCCGAAGGCCCGTCAGGGAACCGGCGGCACGGGTGCCCTGGCCGGGAGGAAGGTGTCTCCCGCACTCGCCGTGACATCGCCGGACTGCTGCCCGGCGGGCAGGGTGAGGACCGCGGTGCCGTCGGGGCCCGTGCGGGCGTGCAGCAGACCGATCCGCACTGTGGCGCCCTGGACGGGACGGGTGTCACCGCCGATGTCGGCGGTGACACGGCTCGTGACGACGGTCCCGTCCGGACCGGCCTGCGCTGTGGTGCTGAGCGCGAGGGGGGCGGGCCGGGGCATGGTGTCCGGGCAGGGCCCCACCTCGGGCAGCCCCTCGGCGTGCTCACCGAGCCACGACGAGGAGACGGTGCCGGTCTTCTGCACGCCCGGTTCGCCGTTCTGCGGCGCGGGAGCGATCTGCCGGTACTGGAGCGACGCCTTGAGGAAACCGGCCTGGTTGCCGGCGGCGTCGGTGGCGGTCAGGTCGTCCTGGATCGTGACCAGTGCGGTCACGCTCCCGGTGACGGTCTGCGTCCCGTTCAGGATGTAGCGGCCGTCGTCGCTGTAGCCGTGGTACTGCACGGAGAAGGCGCCCCCGAGGATGTCGCCGCCGATGGTGATCACGGCGGTGCCCGAGCTGTTCCCGTGGACGACGTGCACGCCGGGCAGGTCGAAGCTGGAGCGGTAGGACTGCGGAGTGGGCGCCCAGGAACCGACCTGCGTGGTGACGGTGGGCACGGGCGTGGTGGGCGGGCGGCCGATGCGCGCGACGATCAGCGCGCTGGGGGCGGTTCCCTTCTGTTGCAGGTAACTGTTGGCGCCGACCGCCGGCGGGACCAGGGACCGCCCCTGCAGCAGGACGCGGGTGGAGTCGGGGCTCCACGCTTGCTGCCCGGACAGGTTGTTGGCTGGCAAGGTGGTACCGCCGCCGTACGGATTGAGCGGCTGGCCCACGAGCTGTCCGTCCCCGTCGCCCGAGGGGGGCAGCAGCCACGGGCTCAGGTCGCACGCGAAGCCGGGGCGGCTGGAGACGTAGTAGATGGCGACGACCGCCTGCGCGAGGTCGATGAACGGGCGGGTCAGCGGCATGAGTCCCAGAGGCGTCAGCCGGTGCTGGGTGCGCCACGAGGCCGTCAGCAGCGAACCGCCGTCCGGCGAGAAGGCACCGTCCTCACTCCAGTCCGGGTATCCGGTCAGCCGGGTGACGCGGCCGGTGGCCAGGTCGATCTTCTGCTGCTGCGGGACGCCGCTGGGCTGCGCGGCCAGTACGACGGCGGAACGGCCGCCGTCGGCGAAGGACTTGAACTCCTGGAGCGAGCCCCCGTTCGCCCAGTGGTCGGGATCGGTGTCCGCCGGGCCCGACGGGCCGGGCGGGTTGATCACATGCAGGTCGTCGAGGCTGTAGCCGGACTCGCCGCGCACGAGCGCGGCAACGATCATCACCAGTCCGTCCGGGCGGGTGATCGAGTACCCGAGGTGTGTCCCGTCCGGGGCGAGGTGGTAGGTTCGCCGGCCCAGGTCTGGCTCACCGACCGTGGTGTCGGCGGACAGGTCGACCGGCAGCCACTGGTGGCTTCCGCAGTCCAGCAGACTGGGGGCGCACTCCAGGACATCGACTGCGTCGCCGAGCTCGTTGGCCAGGAACATCCGCCTCCCGTCAGGGAACGCGTAGGCGAACCCGCCTGTGATCGCCGGGTGGTCGGCCATGGAACACGTCAGGCACCGCACGTGCCGCCCGTCAGTGTCCGCGACCCACTCGCGGCCACCGTTGTAGTCCTGGAAAAGGATGTGTCGCCCGTCGGGGAACCAGGTGGGCCCCCAGGGCATCACCCCCTGCGGCACAGGCAGCGCCTCACGCTTCACCGCGTAGAACGGCGGCACCGCGGCGCCGTCCGTCCAGCTGACCGCGGCCGACGCTCCGGGTGCCGACGACACCGCGCACGTGGCGGCTACCAGGAGGGACACCGCCGCCGATAGCACCGGCCAGCGACGGCGGCGAACGGCCCGCCCCGGCCTGGGTAGCAGGAACGATCTCATCTGATCACCTTCCGGACGTGTGGTGCTCGACAGAGGGCTGGGGGAGGCCCTGGCTGAAGGGCGTCGGAGACTCCCTGGCGGAGTCCCGGTGTGGACTCGTCCTTTCCCACGTCGGCGCCGGCCGCTCCAAACTCTCCGCCGAGGGTTTCGCGATGCGCCTGATGCACCTGGGACTGACGGTGCACGTCGCGGGTGACTCCACGACTCCCGCCGCAGGCCATGGGGACCTGCTGCTGGTGTGCAGGGGGTCGGGCGAGACCCCCACCACGCTGGCGATGGCGGAGAACGCCGCGCGCGCGGGCGCCCGGATCGCTGTGGTGACGGCGAATGCCGGCTCGAGCCTGGCACGGCGGGCGGACCTGCTGGTCCACCTCGCCGAATACAGCCAGGACCACGAACCCGGCCGGTCCGCCCAGTTCGTCGGGACCCTCTTCGAACAAGGCGCCCTGTTGCTCTTCGACTCCCTGATCCTCGCCTACGAGCAGTTGTACGGCGCCGAGCCACGGGACATGCTCGCCCAGCACACCAACCTGGAATAGACGCGGACTGACGCATGACGACGACACCAGTCGGAGATCAGCACCGGGCGGCTTTCACACGATGTTGATCAGGAACGGGCCGGCGGTGGAGGTGAGTCCGCTCGGTGTGGTGCAGGCCAGCAGGTCCGTGCTGGTGATCACCACCGTGTTGGTGATCGTGTGTCCCGCGTAGTCCCCTGCGGTGACGGGACCGGTGGAGACCAGCACGGTCGTTCCATCGGGCCGGACGGCCAAGGTGCTGGTGAAGGTGAAGCGCGATGGCCTCGTTCCCGGATCGCTCCACGCGATCTGCCCGCTGCCCGCGCTGCTGCCCCCCAGGCAGTTGAGGTTGCCGCTGCCCGCGAAATGGTAGGTGCCTGCGGTGTGCCGGAGGTCGAGAGACACGCACGGGCCCAGAGTTCCGGTGGAATCGACGTCGACATGCGGGGGTGGGGCGGTGAAGGTGAGCCCGGGAGTGTACGACGTGTTCTGTACGCCCAAGGGGCACGAGACCAGCCCATCCGCGGCGGCGGTGGCCGGGACCGCGGACGCAGATGGGGCAAGAGACACACCTACGGCGAACAGCCCGGTCGTCAGAGCTAACGCGAGTCGCATGGGAGAACACCCTTCGGTCACGGCGGCCGGAAGTCATCGGTCGGCTCATGGCCCTGCTACGGAACCGACGACCACAAGCGCACGAGAAGGCCTCGCAGGACTGCCGGGAACGTAGCGCGCGCCCGGCCCGCTGGCAATGTCTGGAAGCGGACGGCTGAGGTGGTCGTGGACACCCCTGGCCCAGCGACGTAATCACCAACGCGGCGGCAAAACCGCGCGCGTCCGCCTTCCTTCCCGACAAACTCAGCTGCGGTCGCCTCGTCGGTTCCCACAGCATCGCGCATGCCGAGCCCGTCGGCTCCCGGTCGCTGGCCAGTGCGCTCACCTCAAACGCTCCGAAGAGCCGACGGCTGCGGAGGCGTCCTTGATGTCGTACGGCTGCTGCGGCGCGCGGTAGTCCCGGACGGGCACATGGTCCGGGGTCAGCGCCCCGATGGCCCGCCTCTCGTCGGCGCCAGGCGGCGAGCGCGAGCCCGGCTGCGGCGGCCAGGCGCTCGGCGTGCGTGCTGCTGCGAACGGCCGGGTGCGCCTCATCGCCGTCGGTGTTGTGACGCGCGCCAGACCAGCGCCGCGAGGCCGACTGCCTGGAGGACACGCCGCAGACGTGCGTCGGCCCGGTCGTCTCGCGGGGAGAGGCGTTGTTTGGCGGCCTGGGCCACCTGGATGGTCAGATCCTGGTTGGAGATGTCGCGGATGATGCCACGGATCTCGCCGGGCGTGGACAGACTGCTGATGAGCCCTTCCATCAAGGTGCGGGCCACCTGTTGTTCCGACGAGGCTTCACGCAGGTATGCGGTGACGATCGCGCGTATCTCCTCACGGAAGACGTCGGTCACGGACAGCTCCGGTGCCAGGTAGCGCACGGAGCCTTCGGCGTTGGCGAAGGACTTGCCCAGGATGGAGATCATGGAGCTGGTCTGGATGCCTCTGCGGGTGGAGCTGGTGAGGACGGAGGTGAGGGTCGCACCGAAGTTGAGCTCTTCCAAAGAGGCCGAGGTGATCCTGGGGACGAGTGCGGCCATGTCCTGGGTGAAGGACGAGACGTCGGCCCAGGGGGTGACCTTGCCCATCTCCACCCATGCCTTGGCGAGTGCGTGGCCGTCGTTCTGGGAGAGGCTGAGCAGGCCGAGCATCAAGGACATGCTCTGCCGGCGGTCGATGTGACCGATCATGCCCCAGTCGATGACGGTGGCTGGGCGGCCGGCGGCGACGAAGATGTTGCCCGGGTGGGGATCTGCGTGGAAGGTCATATCGATGAAGTAGCCGTGGAACATAAAGGCGAGCAACTGCCGCCCGATTTCTTTGCGTTCGACCTGGGAAAAGGACTCCGGATTCGCGTCGCGGATGCTGGTGCCGGCGGCGAGGCTCTGGATGAGCACCTTGGGGGTGGCGTCGAGCGGCCGGGGAACGGTGACAAGGCTGAAGTGGCGGGCGGCGAGGCGGGCCCGTTCCATGTTGCGGGCCTCCAGGGTGAAGTCGAGTTCCGGGCGCATGGCGTCGAATACGACACCGAGCATGGCATCGACATCGATGGTGGCGTTGAACGCCGGTGCCCGTTTGGCGAAGAAACGTGCCAGGCGGCGCAGGGTCTTCATATCCTGCTCCACCAAGAAGCGGATTCCGGGCCGCTGGACTTTGACCGCCACCGGGCGGCCGTCGGTCAGCGTCGCGGCGTAGACCTGGGCCAGGGAGGCGGTGCCGATGGGGTGTGCGGTGTCGAAGCGGTGGAAACGCCGGTGCCAGTTGCGGCCGAGGCTTTCTTCGAGTACTGGCTCCAGCAGGTGAAAGGGCAGCACGGCGGCACGGTCGTGGAGGTGTTCCAGTTCCTTGGCTACGGGCGCGGCCACGATGTCGGGGCGGGTCGACAGGATCTGGCCCACCTTCATGTAGAGCGGTCCGAGCGCCTCGAACGCCTGCCGTACGGCTACCGCGTCGGTCACTTCCCCGGAGGTGCCGCTGGCCCTGTCACCCGGCATGTCCGAAAGGCCCTTGCGGACCGACGCGTGAACGATGTGGTAGGCGATCCGGGCGAGCAGGCGGGTGCGTGCGGGGTTCACCAGCCGGGTCGCCCGGTCTTCCCGCCGTCGGCCGGGCGGGGGCCGGCCGGGTCGGCCAGTTCCCTGACGGCCCGACAGATATGGTCGGCGACGAGGTGCGAGTCGGGGATCACGGTGGGGTCGACGTTGACGGCGATGTGGCAGGTGTCCTGGTAGGACATGAGAGTGACGGTGACGGCCGAGCCCAGGGTGGGAGCGATGGCGTAGATTTCGCCGATGCGGTGGCCGTTGATCGACGCCGCGGACGTCGGTCCCGGCATGTTGCTGACCACGAACTCGTGGGTGGCGCACAGTCGCAGGAACACCGCTTCGAAGAGGGGGCGTGGCACCAAAGGGCACAGCCTGGCGATGGCGCCCATCCAGTCGGCGGAGTCGTGGTGGTAGCTGTCCCGGACGGCCCGCCGCACGGCGCGGATGCGGGTATGCACGTCAAGGAGTTCGGCTTGGACCGCGAAGCGGACGATGAACCAGTGGTTTCCTTGGCTGCGGGAGTCGTGTGCCGTCGCCTGGGGCGGGCGGCCGTAGGGCGAGAAGACACGCATGCGACGGCGGCGTACGCCGTGGTGCGTGTTGTAGCGGCGGCAGCCCTCCGTGACGGCGGCGACGAGTGCGTCGTGGACGGTACCCCCTGACGCGGTGGCGAGCTTCTTGACGGCTGACAGGGGCACTGTGGTGGTGAAGAAGTGCCGGCGGAACTGGCCGCCTGCCGCCGGTGCGGGGTGCGGGAGGTCGAGCATGTCGAGGGTGGCCCGGCCCAGGAAGCGCGCGGCTTTGAGGAGGCGGCGGCCGCGGGGGGACGACGGTACGGGCCGTTCCCCCCGGGGTGTGGAGGCTGCTCCCGCGGGCATGGGGCTGACCACCTGCCACGGTGCGCCGGCTGCCGGTGCTCCACGGGACCGGGTGCCGGTCTCCGCGGTGGCCTGGCGCAGGAAGATCTCGCGCAGCCGGATGCCGTCGGCGATACTGTGGGAGATCTTCAGGACATAGGCGGTTCCGCCGTCCTCCAAGCCGGTGAGGAGATAGCCGTTCCATGGGGACCGGCCCTGGGGGAAGGGGACTTCGGCCAGGACCTCGGCCGTGTCGAAGGTGTCCCGGCGGGTCCCCTCGCCTCCCACCTCGACACGCTGGAGGTGGTTCAGGAGGGAGAATTCCTCGTCCGGGACCCAGCGCGGTCGTCTCCCGGGGCCGCGGCCGGGAACCACCCGACTGCGAAGGCGAGGCATCGCGGCGCTGAGCCCTTCATGCCACAGGGTGAACTCCTCCCAGGACACTTCGTCCTCGAAGAACATGACGACGACGATGATGGGCCGGGCACGCCGTCCGGACTCCAGACGCCAGACCATGTGGTCCTTGGCGCTCATCTCGTCCGTTTCGGTCGCGCTCGCAGGGGGTCGGGTGGTGTCCGCGGTCACGGCGTCTCCTCAACGGTTCCGTTCGGATTCCTTGCGGGGCTTGGGGCGCCGGTGGTGTTTCTTGCCGGGGCGGTGGTGTCCGTGGCCGTCGTGGTCGTTTCCGCACGGGCAGTCGGCGTGGCGGTACCGCTCGCCGCATCCGTCGCGGCAACACTCGTCGCCGCAGCAGCCGTCGGTGGTCTCCCGCCACCAGTCCGAGTGCCGGCACGGTGTGTTGTGCTCGTCGTGGCACGGGTTGCCGTGCTGGTCGCATCGGCATCCGCGGTGCGGACGGTGTTCCCGCCGCTCGCAGCACCGGCACTGCCATCGCCCGCACCGGCAGTCGTCGCGGTGGTCCCACCGGGAATCGTCCCAGCCGAACTCGTCGTTCTCCCACCGTGCGTCGTCGTGGCGGCAGTACCGTTCACCGGGCCACTCCCGGCAGGTGGTTCCATGGCGTGGCTCGTAGCCGCCGAGCACCTCGCCGACGATCTCCTGGACGCCGTCCAGCATGTCGGCCATGGCGCGGCCGAGTCCTGCGGTCCTGTACACCGGGTTCCTCCTTCTTGCCGTTGTGGCTCGCTTGTTGTGACAGAGGGCGATGGTTGCTCGCCGCCTTCACGCCAGCTCCAAGCCCTCCATGCGGACGAGCACGGTGGTTCCGTGCGCGGTGGTCGCGGTGGCGTGGGCATGGTGGCGTTCGGGTGAGGCGATGAGGATGATGTCCGCGCCGCTGGTGGCGAGGGCGTGGTCGTTGGAAAGGCCGGCGGGAAGGTGGATGCGGTGGACGGCACGAGGCGTGGCCAGGCGTCCGGGTGCGAGGTAGCCCGCCGTTTGCAGTACCGCGTCCATGACGAGCCAGCAGGTCGCCATCCGCGCGAAGTGCTGGGTGTCCTGGCCGGTGAGATCCAGGCGGCACCGGGCGCGTACTCCCTGCTCGTCGACGCGGAGCAGGCGGACGGTGTCGAAAGGCCGCGACAGCCGGACGGCGGCGCCACGGGGCAACGGCCGGCCGCGGGGTGGAGCGGCACGGGGCGGAGGCGGCGACGCCGGCACGGGAGGCACACCGATGATGACATCGGCGGAGAAATGCAGGCCCGGCCGGGGCCGTGGCGGAGCCGCTGGCAGGGCGATGCTGCGGATCTCGACGCGCACCAGGCCCGGGCCGCCCGGGCAAGGTGTGTAGGCGGCGTACAGCTCGTAGCGGGTGTGCCGCGGGGAGACGGCGATGGGTGCGTGGAAGCGGATGCGGGTGACTTCGCGCGCCGTTCCGCCGGGGACGAGGTGCCCGGCGGACGCGACGGCGAGTTCGACGGCGAGTGCCCCGGGCAGCAGCGCGGTGGCGTTGCGCTGGTGGCCCAGCAGGTAGGGGTACGGACGGAGGTCCACCGGCCACACCGCGCAGGTGGCGGGTTCGTCGGGGAGGAGCGGGACCGGCGTGTGGAAGAAGGCGAACGCGGGCTGCCGCGAGACCAGGCCTGGGCAGTGTCCGTCGATGGTGCGCCGCTCCGGCCGCCCGAGAAAGACCGGTACGGCGTTCCCGAGACCGGGTGGCGCGGTGAGCTCCGCCGTGAACAGCCGCTGCCCCTCGGCGTCGCCGAGCAGGCTCAGCAGACCGGTGCGACGGGTCAGGTCGGTGAAACCGGAGCGCGGCCCGAGCCCGGAGTCGCTCCACATCGTCCAGGCGATCGCCCGTTCGTCGTGTCCCCGCAACACTTCGTAGCGGGCCGCCGCGTTGAGGGTGTCGTTCGCCGGCCCGTAATCGCATTCGCCGGGCAGGCCGAGCACACCGGCGATTGAGCTGAAGGTGCACCACGTCGCCGGACGGGGGCTTGCGAAGGCGGCTTTGAGGTTGTGGTAGCCGTCGACCTTGACGCTGCGCACCTCCCTGAACGCGGCGAGCGACTTGTTCCGCAGGGCCCGTGCCCTGCCGATGCCGGCGGCGTGGAGCAGCAGATCCACGCGGCCGCTGACGCGGTGGATCCGCCCCGCTGCCTCCCGCACCGCGGCCGGGTCGGTCACGTCGCATGTCAGGTAGTGCACCCGGGTACTGCCGCAGCGTCGGCGCAGCGTGGCCAGGGTGTGCAGGGCCTGCCGGGCGTGCTGCAACCGGTCCCACTCCGCGCCGGCCTCGGCGACCGGCAACCCGGGCGAGGCCGTGAGCCGTCGGCGCAGGTACTCCACGCGGCCGGTGCCGCCGAGTTCACGTGCCCGGTCGGCGAGCGCGGCCAGCGGTGTGCTGCCCAGCAGCCACACCACAGGACGCGTCCGGGCCGGCAGGCCGCACAGCGCGGTGGCGGTGATACCGCGGGCTCCTCCCACGGCGACGATCACGGTGCCGTCCGTCACGGGGTCGTGCCGTGACGGCACGGTGAGCGGTGCCGGGACCAGGCGTTCGGCACCGCGTGCTCCGCCGCGGTAGTACCCCACCGGCAGTCCACCGGTCACACCGGACTCATGGGCGAGCTCGTCCAACGCCGTGTCGAAGTGCGGGCTGTCGGTCACGACGGCGTAGGTGCGCGTGCCGGGCAGCTCCCAGGACGCGCACTTCACGAAGCCGGTGAGCAGGGCCGCGTGCGGGTGCGGCACTCCGCCCCGCAGCGGGTCGAGGACCACGACGGCCAGCGAGGAGCCGTCCGGGCGGTCGGAGGAAAGGTGCTTGGCGGCCAGGAACAGCAGCTCTTGCAGAGTCAGCAGGGGCTGGCCGGGGAGCTGCGGCCAGGCGGTGCCACGCAGATCGGTGACCGCGCGGACGTGCCGCAGCGGACGGCGCCCCGAGCCGCCGGACTGCCGCCCCCACAGCGCCTCGATGGCCCCTTCCTCCGCGCGGGCCAGATAGGTGACCCCCGGTCCGGCGGGAGCGGTGCACACGACGAGTGGTGCGGACGGCCGAGGCAGGGCGGCCATGCGGGCCGCGAGGCGTGGATCGTCGGTGAGGACCATTGTGTCGGGTGCGAGGGGCGGGATCGCGGGACGTGTACGGCCTGCGGGCGCTGGTGCGATCACGGTGAGGTGTCGTTCCATGGTCACCTGCTCCTTGCAGTCGGCGCGGCCGTCCACCGCTCCACGGTGACCGCAGGGGCGTGCCGGCCCGATGCCACCAGGTGTGGGCCGGGTCCCGCGGCGAGGGCGGCCCTCAGCACGGCGATGGTCCCGTCGGCCGCCAGGTAGGTGGGGCGCGAAGGCGGGGCGTCGGTGGCCGGCGCCGGCGGCAGCAGGCTGGTGCGCAGCGTCGCGATCCGCGGCCAGCCCAGGCTCGCGGCGATGCTGTGCCGTGCGAGCATCAGCAGGAACAGTCCCTGCGCGACATCGGCGGGGCCGATACCGAGTTCACGCGGAGCCAGTTCCGGTGGGGCGGTGTTGCAGCCGAGTACCAGGGCGAGGTCCAGGTCCGCGGTGCGCAGGTGGTCGGCGGCCACATGAATGGCGGCGAGCCCGGAGTCCGGACCGCTGTCCAGCATCATGGTGGGGCCGTACAGGTCGTACCGGTTGGCGATCCAGCCGAGGGCGACACTGGGCATGCGACCAGCCAGGGTGTAGGGGCCGACCGGAGCTGAGCGTTCGGCGTGTTCGGTGAAGAACCGCGCTGCAGCCTCGCCGTCGTCACCGTCGCCAACATGCCGTGCCAGCCGGGTGCGGAAGCACCGTACCGTGGAGTCGGCGGCCAGCCGGGTGGGCCCGTAGTGGGCGCCGAACACGCCGGTACGAGCGCGTAGTACGGGCCCGTCGAAACCGGGGCCGTGCAGTGACGAGCGGACCAGCGCCAGGGCCATCATCTGCAGTCGGTCGACCTGGGCGGCGACACGCGGGGCGACCCGGGTCTCCAGGAACGACGGCGGGGAATGGGGTTCGGGGAAGCACCGTTGTGCGGACGGCGCGCGTCCGGCGATCAGGTTGTCGTGCACCTCCTGCCGGGTGGGTGCGCCGGGTAGGAAGGCGTCCCAGCCGACCAACGCCACCTCGTCATCCGTCCGGAGCGCGCCCGAGACCAGTCCGTCCACGGGACTGTCGGGATGCTGGACCAGCAGGTGTCCGTTGATGCCGCCCAGGCCGCAGGCGAAGGCGCCGGCGATGCGGCGGACGGGACCGGGCCGCCCTTTCCGGGAAGGGGAACGGGCAGGCCGCAGCGGATGCGCGGCGGAACGGACCCGGACAGCGGCCGGCGCGGTGTGCTGTGGCGTGGTGAAACACGGTTGGGCGGGCACGGCGGCACGACGCAGCCCGTTGAGGATCTGGATCACCGAGACCACCCCACAGGCCATCCCGGTATGTCCGACGACGGGTTTGTCGGAGGTGACGTCCACGCCTTGGGGGTGAACGGCGGCCAGGGAGCGCGTCTCGGTGGCGTCTCCGGTCACGGTGGCGGTGCCGTGTGCCACCACCCACCCGACCTGTTGTGGGTCCAGGCCGTTGACGGCCAGGGCTCGTCGCATCGCGGTGATCTGGCCTTCGGACCGGGGAGCGAAGATGGCCTTGCCACTGCCGTCGGACGCGCCGCCGAAGCCGACCAGCACGCCGTGGATCTCGTCACCGTCGTGCCGGGCGCTGTCCAGCAGCTTGAGGACCACCACCGCGGCGCCGTCGGAGAAGGCGGTGCCGTCGGCGTGCGCGTCGAACGCCCGGACCCGTCCGCTCGGTGACAGTGCGCCCATCTTGGCGAAGTAGATCTGCCGCAGCGGTCCGTGGGAACTGGTCCCGCCGCAGACCGCGACATCGGTCTCCCCGGCCAGCAGGTGCCGGACCCCCAGATCGATGGCGTACAGGCCCGCGGGACAGATGTTGTCGACGACGATCACCGGGGTACCGTCCGGGACGATGCCCCGCATCGCGCGGCGGGCCAGCGTGTGCGGTTGGTAGTGGTGGTGGGAGTGTGCCGCGCTGGGGTCGGCCGCTGCCAGCCGCGCCCGCAGGCGGGCACGGGTCGCATCCTGGTCGCCCGCCAGGTCGCGGGCGATTCCGGCGGTCGTCAGATCGGTGGCGAGTGCGGCGTCCCATTCGTGGCTGGCTTCGGTGGTCGCTGCCAGGAAGAGGGCGAGCCGGCTGCCGTGAGGGACACGCGTCGCGTCCAGCGCCTGGAGGAGGCTGTGCCGCAGCCAGGCGGCTTGCAGGTCGCCTTGGCCGGGAGCGGTCCACGACGCCTCCAGCCGGGGATGCGGGGTGAAAGCCGTCAACTCTCCGAAGACACGGCCGTAAGTGCGGTCCTCGGCCGCGGGGTCCTGCGCCCAGAAGTCCTCCGGAGCGAACCGGGTGCACGGTTCACGGAAAACGGGCCGGCCTCGCTGGACCAGTCTCCACAGCTCCTCCGGACTCGCGGCCCCCGGTACCGCCAGTCCGGCTCCCACGACGGCCACCAGCGGCCGGGAGGGCAGTGACGCCCTCATGATGACGAGCGAAGAAGGTAGTCGGCGACCGACGCGGGGGTCAGAGGCGAGGGCGCATCCGCCTCCGGCGGCAGGGACAGCTGCCAGCGTTCCGACGCCTGCGCCAGCACGAGTTGGTGCTGGAGCGAGTCCACGCCCAGCTCAGCCTCCAGGTCGATGTCGTCGGTGACCACCTCCGGCGGGTACTCCAGTACCTGCGCGTACATCGTCTTCAACTCGCTGATCAGTTCGTCGCGGTCAAGGGGCATGCCGGTCCTCCAGTGGTTGTGCCGGCCCGGATCTCCGTACTCGCGTCACACAGGCGCTCGCGGTTGAGCCTGGTCCGGAAGGGGGCGAGGGTTCGTGCGTCCGGTACGCCGGCTTCGACCAGGTCCGACAGAGTGTGTTTCAGTCCGCACTCGATGAAGAGCCGGATGCCGTCGTCGTACAGGTCCCGCACCGCCCGGGCGAAGTCGACCGGCAGCACCATCTGCAACGCCAGCGTCTCGGCCAGATCGTCGCAGGGCAGGTAGGCGCGGCCCAGCACCGGGCCGTAGACCGGGCGGCTCGGCCGCTGCCTCGGCACCGGGCGGGAGGCCGCCGCACAGTGCCGGAAGACCGGGGTGAGCAGCGGATGGTGGTGCGGGCAGGGATCGGTGCGTAGACGCACCGCACGCACACCGGCGGCCAGTGCCGCCTCCCGGACGCGGTCGATACGTTCGGCGGGTCCCGACAGCACCACCTGCTCCGGTGCGTTGACGGCGGCGATGACGACGTCCGTCTCTTGAGCGGCCAGCCGACGCGCCCGCTCACGGCTCAGTGGCACGGCCAGCATCCGCCCGGCCGGCACGGTGTGCGAGCGGACCGCTGTGATCCGTTCGCACAGCAACTGCGCCGCGGCCCGCACCGTCAGTCCTTCCGCCGCGACCAGCGCCGCGTACTCGCCGAGGCTGTGCCCGCAGACGACCTGCTCCCGGACGCCCAACAGGCGACGCAGGATCCGGTGACAGACGACCTGGCCGGCGAAGATCTCCAGGGCCCGGGTGTCACGGCAGTCCCACACACCGGCGCCCGCTTCAGCATCAGGGGCGCCCAGGAGGGCTTCGCGGACGGACGGCAGGCCGTACCTCGCCGTGACCTCGTCGACCTCGGTGATGACCGGTTCGGCTTCCGTTTCCGCCTCGGCGCACCCGGAGAAAGCGGCCGGGTAGAACGCGCCGAAGCCAGGAAAAATCAAGGCGGTCCTCATTTTCCTTCCCCGAAAAGAAGAACCGGCTTGACGCATTTGCCTATGGCCACATCTCGCGCTGCCTCGTTGATCGCTTCGAACGGGTACGTGGTGATCAGGCGGTCGAAGGGAAGAAGACCCTTCTGATGGAGAGCGGCCAGTAACGGGATGTCGACCTGGGGGACCGCGTCACCTTCCACGATTCCCCGCACTCTCCGCCCGAACATCAATCCGGACATTTCCAGGGCAACTTCGGATCCGGGACGTGCGGCACCGATGACACCGCACGTGCCGCGCGTGTGGAGAACGTCGACGGCCGCCCGCAGCAGGCCGGGGTTGCCCGTCGCCTCGATGGTGTAATCGAATCCGGTGCCATTGGAAATCGCTCTCAATGATTCCGCCGCGCTCACGCTGGCGGCGTTGATCACGTGTGTCGCGCCCAATTCCTCGGCAAGCCGCAAACGGTTCTTGTTCCGGCCGACCACCGCGATCGTCGAGCACCCGGCGACGACGGCCGCCATCACCGCACTGCACCCAACCGATCCCGCCCCGAACACGGCGATCCGGCTTCCCGCCTCACAGCGCAGCGCCTTGAGGACCGCGCACGCCCCTGTCTGGACGCCGCATCCCAAGGGTCCCATCAGTGGCAGCGGCAGGTCGGCGGGGATCCTCACGACGCTCCGCCGCGGAGCGAGCACATGGGTGGCGAACGACGATTGTCCGAAGAAGAAGCCGTTCACCCGGCTCGCGCCCCGCCTCAGCGATGTCGATCCGTCAGGCCGGCCGCAGGCGAAGTTGCGAGCCAGGAACTCCGCGCAGTAGGCGGGTGCCCCCGTGCGGCAACGAGTGCAGGACCCGCACGAGGCGAAGCTGAGAACGACGTGGTCACCCGGGGAAACCTCGCCCACCTCGTTCCCGACGGCCTCCACCACACCGGCGCCCTCATGGCCGAGAACCACGGGAAAGGGAACCGGATACCAGGCGTCCCGGACGATCAGATCGCTATGACACACCCCTGTCCCGGTCATGCGCACCAGCACCTCGCCCGGTCCTGGAGGATCGAGAGTGACTTCCCGAATGATAAACATATTATTCGGTGCATCGGTTACCGCCGCTCGGATCAGCATGTAACTCACCTCGCACGGGGGAGTAATGGAGCGAAAAGAGGGCGTGCCGCGCCGGAGCGTGACCCGCACCGCTGAGATCCGGGCGTCAGGCGGATACGTTTCTACAGTGATAACGAAGTCATTGACATGTCAAGAGGCCTGTCACAGAATCCAGTTGACCACCTTCCCTCTTGTAGGCGCGCGTCGCCATCATTCAAGGGACTGCGCTCCACCGGCGCACGCTCTGCGTGCCGCAGCCATCTCCCACACGCCGATTGTCTGCGGCGTGATGACTCCCCTCCGCAGGAGAATGAGTGAGCCGCAATTCGTGTGACATTGTGATTGTCGGCGGTGGAACCGCCGGGGCCGTTCTCGCGGCGCGCCTGAGTGAGGACGGACGGCGCCGCGTCGTTCTGCTCGAAGCCGGCCCGGTCTTCCCACCCGACTCCTTCCCTCTTTCCGTGGCATCCAGTGCCTTCATCGGCCGGGCCACCGGGTTCGACTGGGGTTACAGCGCGCGCCCCAGTCGTACCCCCCTGCCCCGAGGCAGGATGATCGGCGGTTCCTCCGCGATGAACGGCACCGTGGCCATGCGCGCCCTGCCCGCGGACTTCGCCCGCTGGACGCGCAGGGGAATCCCCGGATGGTCCTGGTCGGACGTGCTGCCCGACTACACACGCCTGGAGCGAGCCGATGCCCCGTGCATGACACACAGAGGCCGCAACGGCCCCGTGCCCGTGCACCAGTTACGCCGAAACGAACTCAGTACCCTGCAAAGGGGCTTCTTGTCCGCCAGCCGCCGACTCGGCTACCAACCGACGGACTTCAACGGCACCGCACCCCACGGTTCCGCCCCCTACCCCGTCAACGCCGTGCACGGCACGCGCGTCAACACGGCCATGGCGTATCTGAGCGCTTCCGTGCGAGCGCGCCCGCACCTGCGCATCGAGAGCGACACGCTCGTCGATCGCGTCCTCGTGCGCGGTCACCGGGTGACGGGCGTCGTGCTGGCCGGTGGCGACACACTGCACGCCCCGGACGTCATCCTCAGCGCCGGCACGTACGGCAGCGCCGCTCTGCTCCTGCGCTCCGGCATCGGCCCGCAGCGGCACCTGCGGCAGCTGGGTATCCCCATGGTCCAAGAACTGCCCGTCGGCACCGCCTACCGTGACCACCCCCTCCTGCAACTGGCGTGTCTCGCCTGGCCATGGCGGGCCGATCGACCGCGCTCGGTCGCGGCCGCGGCCGTCTGGACCGCGAGCGCATCGGCCCCACCCGGAGAACTCGATCTCCACGTTGGCATCATGCAACCGGTCATGCCCGTACCGGTGCCCGCTTTCACCCTGATCGCGGGGGTGACCCGTCCCCGTTCCCACGGCACCATCACTCTCTCCTCACGCGATCCACGCGCGGCCCCGCGTATCCACCCGAGGTGGCTGAACGATGAACGGGACCGGGACCGCCTGGCTCAAGCCATGGCGTTGGCGCACCGCCTGACGCGCACCCATCCGCTCGCCAGGATGATCGCCTGCCGTCTCTTCCCCGACCCCGGCGCGATGCCCCCCGCTCGCCTGCACCGCCTTCTCAAGATGTCGGTGGGCACGTTTCACCACCCCAGCTCCAGCGCTCCGATGGGGCCCGCAGGCGATCCTCGTGCGGTCGTGGACGCCGTCGGCCGCGTCCACGGCGTCGACGGCCTGCGCGTCATCGACGCATCCATCTTCCCCGACGCCCCCTCGGCGCCCACCGATCTGACGGTGATCATGACGGCGGAACACATCGCGAGAACCATGCGCTGAGCGGCGTCACGGCCCAACCGGAGCCCTCCGGTACCGGACCGAGGAAGCGGAGACCGGCCAAGAGCACCGTCTCCGCGCCACCGGCCATTCGGCATCCAGCGGAGACCGAGGAGACCACCAGTGGAGTACGGCACGGCCAGCCCGGAGGCCCGCGCACACCGAGTGACTGTCCATGGCGTACGTATCCGTTTCCTCCAGGCCGGACACGGCCGTCCCGTCCTCCTCCTGCACGGCGAAGGAGGCGTCGCGGAGAACTGGTGCGACGTGATGGCCGGACTCGCCCACCGTTACCGTGCCTTGGCCGTCGACCTGCCCGGCAATGGCAACAGTGACCCCATCGCAGCCTCGACTCCCGCCGCCCAGGCCGCCTTTCTGTGGCGGTTCCTCAGAACGATCGGTGTCAGCGGGACGGCTCTTGTCGGCCACTCGCTCGGCGGTGCCGTGGCGGTCCACATGGCTCTGCGCCGCCCGGCACACGTTTCCCGCCTGGTCCTGATCGGCTCCACCGGCATGGGCCGTGCCATGCATCCCGGGCTGGTTCTCCGAGCGGCGAGCCCGCTCGGAGAACTCTCGCTGCTCGTTCCCGGTATTCCCCTCGGCCCGGAACTCCTCGTCACCTGGCTGTCCCTGATCGGCGCCGCTCGCCCGGGGCGCTTGCCGCCGACATGGTGGCACTCCCAGGTCAGGGCCGCCTCCTCGCCCGAAGCCCTCGCCACGGCCCTGCGCGCCCAGCGCTCCATCACCGGCCCCTTCGGCCAGCGCCGCCTGCTCCTGGACCACCTGCGGAATCTGACCATGCCCACGCTCGTGCTGTGGGGGGTACAGGACCGAGTGCTGCCGTACCGGCAGGCACTGCGAGCGGTCCAGCGGCTGCCGGACGCCCGCCTGGTGCTGATCCCGCACTCCGGCCACCTGCTGCCGGTGGAAGCACCGGGGGGAGTACTCGACGCCGTCATCCCGTTCCTGCACGCTGGGTGAGCTGTTCGGGCAGGTTGATGACGCGGCCGATGGCGGCCGGGCGGCGAGTGCGGGCGGCACAGGTGATGGATTTGGTGCGAGGGTAGGCCGGCAGGTCCTGCGTTCTTTCGAAGGTGCCGCAGCAAGGAGGATGGAGGCCCATGTCCTCGAGCTGAGTGCGTCGCCGTACGATGGGCGAGGTCCGTCGTGGTGTTGTCGGCAGTCGCGGAGAGTCTTCGCGCCGGCGTCGACCGCCCGCTTCCGCTGCCTGGACGCGAGCCTCCCTGATGCCGTTCATGCCACAACGCACCCTGCCAGGGCCCGAGTTCTGTGATTACGCCCGCCGAAAAGCCCGAGATCCTCCGGCGGGATGCGGTTGGCTGGGTTGCGCCTTGTCGCGCCCTGTCCACGAGCCTACTGTCCCTCTTACATTCCCAGCCAAGAGGGACGCGATCAAATGTCCAACAAGGTGATCTGCGAATTATCTGAAACCATTGACGCGACTCGAATAATCTCCGTGGAAGGAAACCTCGTAGAACTCGAGGTCCTGGCGTCGGGAACCGGGAACATCGACGGCCATGCCGTGCAAATCGTCGCCAACCACCTGATGCGGCGCCTCCAGGACGGTACCGTGATGACCACCTGCCGGATCGTCGCCACGGCGGAGGGAAATTCCGACACGGTCGCGTTGACCGGGTCCTCGTCGGGCAAGCGCGATGACGACGGCCGCTACCACCTGCGCGGTTCCATGAGGGCGCGGAGCGCGGGCGGCGTGTTCAAGAACCTGGACGGCAGGAATATGAGCTCCACGGGTGAGATCACCCCGGACGGCCAGGTCAACAGCGTCTACAGCCTGCACGAATGACGCGTCGTGCCGAGTGTGCACGCCTCGGCGCGGGGGAGCTCCCCGCTTCGTTCGCCCATTCTGCCGAAGGCCATCCAGCTCGTGCCCCTTCTCAAGGGACAACGACATCCGTCACTGGAAAGGCAGAAGCATGGCCACTGATTCAGGGCGCCACGTGACAGGTGCTGCCGCCGCTTTGCACGCCCTGAGGAGCGCGGATGTGCGGGTGCTGTTCGGCATACCCGGCAGGGCCATAATCCCGCTCTACCACACGTTGGGGGATTTCCCGGAGGTGCGCCATATTCTGACCAGGCACGAGCAGGGCGCGGGACACGCGGCCTCGGGCTACGCGCAGGCCACCGGCCGCCTCGGAGTGTGTCTGTCCACTTCGGGGCCGGGCGCGACCAACCTCGTCACCGCGTTGATGGACGCGCAGAGGGATTCCGTGCCCGTCCTGGCGCTCACGGGACAGGTGGAGAGCGATCAACTGGGCACCGGAGCCTTCCAGGAGGCGGACATCTGCTCCGTCGTCTCGTCGGTCACCAAGTACTCCGTGGAAGTGACCCGAGCGGCGGACGTCTTCCCGGCCGTCACCGAGGCCGCCCGCAGGGCGATGAGCGGGCGCCCCGGGTCGGTGCTGGTCTCCGTCACCATGGACGCTTTCAACGGAAGAACCCCGCTGCCCGGCGGCGGACGGGAGGCAGCCGACCCGCCGACGCCCGACCCCGCCCGGATCGAGCAGGCCGTGGCAGCGCTGCTGGCTGCTCGCCGACCGGTTCTGTACGCGGGTGGTGGGGTCGTACGGGGTGAGGCCGCCGGTCCCTTGCGGGAGCTGGCGGAGGAGATCGGCGTGCCGGTCGTCACCACCCTCATGGCGCGCGGGGCGTTCCCGGACGGCCATCGCCTCGCTTTCGGCATGCCCGGGATGTACGGAACGATCGCGGCCACCGCCGCCATGCAGAAGGCGGACCTGATCCTCGCCGTCGGAGCCCGATTCGACAGCAGGGTGACCGGGAAGCCGGACGCCTTCGCTCCCGACGCCCGGATCGTCCACATCGACATCGACGACGGAGAGATCTCCCGTACGGGGCGCGCCGACATCGGGATCAACGCGCACTGCCGTCCGGTCCTTGCCATGATGAGGAACCGGGTCCGTGAAGCCCTCGAAAGCGGCCGGCACCGTCACCCGGACCTCTCGTCCTGGTGGCACACCCTGGACGGCTGGCGCAACCGCCATGAACCGGGTCATGGCGAGGAAGTCGACGGGGCCCTCGACCCCCGGTACGCCGTGGAACGCCTCGGATCCCTCACCGCCGGCCCGAACACCCTGTACACGGCGGGCGTCGGACAGCACCAGGTGTGGGCGGCCAAGCACATCCGGTACGAACGCCCGCGCACCTTCATCACCACGTGCGGCGCGGGCACCATGGGGTACGCCGTCCCCGCCGCGATGGGCGTGCAGGCCGCTCACCCCGACGCGGAGGTATGGGCCATCGACGGGGACGGCAGCTTCCAGATGATGTGCCAGGAGCTGGCCACCTGCGTCCAGGCCCGGCTTCCCATCAAGGTTGCGGTCATCAACAACGCCATGCTGGGCATGGTGCGCCAGTGGCAGGACCTGTGGTACCCCCACGACAACGAGGAGACGGACCTCTCCGCCCACAAGGCGACCGAGAGCCCGGACATCAGTGCGCTGGCGCGGGCCTACGGCTGTGCCGCGTTCACGTGTGCACACCCGGGTCAGGTGGACCAGGTAGTGACGGAGGCCTCGGCGGTACGCGACCGCCCGGTGGTTGTCGAGTTCCTCGTGTCCAAATCGGCTAGGTCGTACCCTCTGGTCCCACCGCACGTACCGGTGCCGGATCTTCTTCCCGACTTCGACGGCATCGACTGAGACCGGGCCCTCCGGCCCGACGGTTGCCTTGGCTGCGGAAGGGTTCATGGATGGGTGTGA
This sequence comes from Streptomyces sp. WELS2, assembly GCF_013870595.1. Classification (GTDB taxonomy): domain Bacteria; phylum Actinomycetota; class Actinomycetes; order Streptomycetales; family Streptomycetaceae; genus Streptomyces. The sequence continues at coordinate 20,760 of NZ_JACBWZ010000003.1, forward strand.
ACGCATCGGCCGGACGTGCTGCGCAGTTCGAGCGTCTGGCGCTGGCCCGGGCCGGGACGGCGGGTCGGGGGCAGCCCGGCGCGGCCGAACTGGCGCAGGCTTTCGCGACACTGGCGGTCGCAGCACGCCTCGACCACCTGCAAAGGCGGCTGAGCGTCGTCGGTGACCAGCTGAACGCCATCAAGAGCGGGTTGGAGAACGGCGGCTCCTGGACGCTCTCCTGCCCTACCCACGAGCCGACCGCGACCCCGTCACCCGCGCACTGAAGTGGTCAGCCTGGAGAAGACGCCGCCAGGCCGTCGCCCGCCGCTGCCACTACCGGAAACGCAGCCCAGGACACGATCCGCTGCCGGAGTATTGGACCGTGTCCTCCGTGGTGAGGCGGACGAGTCGTTCGTAGCAGCACACAGCGGCGGCGAGGCCCGCGCCCCACGTCGAAACCCGGCGACGGCCGTGAAGCGGGACGGGCGGGAACCTTCCTGGTTCGCTGCCGTGCTCCGGGGTCTGATGGCCGACCGGGCCTGGGATGTCCCGGCCGCCGGCGGCACGCGCCGGCGGGCCAAGGAGGGGCCGTCGTCCCGCAGCAGCGTCGGCTCCCCGGCCATCGCGTTTCTCGACGACACCTACGTCCGGCCCGTCACGCGCCTTTCCTCTGCCAACGCCCCCGCCCAACCGCTGCGGATCTCCCGGCGCACCGTCGAACGGTACGTCAAGTACCAGATCGAAAAGCCCCGCCCCGAGTTCCTCGGGCAGGAGGCTGACGCTCCTCGCCGTTACGGCGGCGGGGCCTGGGTGACCTGCCACGGTTCGTCGTCGAGGGGCCGGGAGTTCTGCGGCGCTCGAGAAAACGGGCCAGCCTGGTGACCGCTTCGGTGAGAACGTCGGGTGGGGGCAGGGTGACCATGCGCAGGTGGCCGGGCGGGACCGGACCGAGGCCGGATCCGGGGACGAGGAACAGCCCCTCCTCGCGCAGGAGGTCGGAGGCCAGGCTCTCGTCGTCGCCCAGACGGTACTGACCGGGAGTGATGCGTGGGAAGACGTAGAACGCGCCGCGGGGTTTGACGGTCCGTACGCCTGGGATGTCGCCGAGCAGGCGCCACAGGTGGTCTCGCCGAAGGCACAGCGCGCCTCCTGGGGCGGTCAACGCTGTTGTGTCGTCGATGCGCAGCGCGGCTGCCACAGCGCCTTGCGCGGGAACGTTCGGGCACAGCCGCAGCGACGCGAGGGTGTCGAGCGCGGCGACGTAGTCGCGTGCGGGGCCGCGGCAACCGGTCAGTGCCAGCCATCCCATGCGGTAGCCGGGGATGCGGCTGCGTTTGGACAACCCTCCGAACGTCAGGCAGGGTACGTCCGGGGCGCACGTCGCGAGCGGTGTGTGACAGGTGCCGTCGTAGAGGAAGTCGGCGTATATCTCGTCGGCCAGGAGTACCAGGCCGTGCTTGCGGGCGACGTCGGCGATGCCGTCCAGGACCTCGCGTGGCCATACGGCTCCGGTGGGGTTGTTGGGGTTGATCACCACGATGGCCCGTGTCCGGTCGGTCACCCGGCGGGCGACGTCCTGCGGGTCCGGGTACCAGCCGGAGGCTTCGTCGCACGGGTAGTGCACCGGCCGGCCGCCCGCCACGACCACGGAGGCGGTCCACATGGGATAGTCCGGTGCCGGGATGAGAACCTGGTCATGGGGGTCCAGGAGCGCGTGCAGGGACAGGGGCGCGAGTTCCGAAACTCCGTTGCCGAGGTAGACGTCGCACGGCCGTACGGTGTCGAGTCCCTTGCCGCGGTAGTGCCGGGCCACCGCGTCACGGGCATCTGGGAGCCCGGCGGCTCCGCTGTATCCGCAGGAGTCGTCGAGACGGTCGCGCACCGCCCGCACTACCTCACGAGCCGGTGGCAGACCGTGCGCGGCGGGGTCTCCGAGGCTCAGCGTGAGTACGTCCTCCCCGGCGGCTCGCATGCGTTCGGCCTGTGCCGCGAGCGGACCACGCAGACTGTAGGAGACACCCGACAACTTGCGCGACATGCCGATATGGGAGCGCGACGTCATGCGATGTCCCCGGGAACAGACGCGGCGCGGTTGGATGCGGAGGGCGGCGCAAGGAATCCGGTGCGCCTGAATTCGCGCAGGTAGGTGTCGAGCAGGCCGGCATCGACAGGCGGACAGACGAGTCCGCTGCCGGCGAGTGCGGCGTCGGCGTTGTGGCGGCTGAAGGCGGGGAAGACACCGTCGGTGTACATCTGCTTGACCGAGACCCCACTGTCACGGGCCGGTTCGACGAACATGGCGACATATGGGGCCATGGGGTGGTCGGGCAGCCGAGCCGTCAGCTCGGCGAGCATCTCCGTCCACGCGCCGTAGGGCACGGTCCGCACCGGATATCCCATGGCGGTCAGGCGTTCCACGAGCAGGGGCAGGCGGGCCGGGCGGGGATTGGTGAGGTGGTAGACGCGGCCGTCGGGTTCCTGGTGGGTGATGAGGTGTGTGATCGCGTCCGCGGTGTAGTCCACCGGCACGAAGTCCAGCGGCAGGGCCATGTCCGGGGCGAGGCCGGTCTCGGCGATGGTCCGGAACAGGGCGCACATCATGGTGTCGGTGTTCCACACGCCCCGCTCCACCGTGCCGGTCACCTCGTAGGGGCGGTGGACGGCCATGGGCAGGCCGCGTCGGCCGGCCTCGACGACGAGGTTCTCCGCGACCCATTTGGTCTCGGGGTAGCCCAGGGACAAGCGGTCGGCGTGGTCGAGTGGTGTGTTCTCGTCGACGTGCGCCACACCGGCGGTGCCGAACCCGGCGATCACCGCGATGGTGGAGATGTAATGGAGCGGCTTGGTGGTGTGCTCGCCCGCCAGCTCCAGCACGGTGCGGGTGCCACCGACGTTGATCGGCGCGAGCGCGTGGTAGGGATAGGCGAAGTTGACCCGTGCGCCGCAGTGCACGATCAAGTCGATGTCACGGGCGAGCCGGTCCCAGTCGCCGTCGGACAGTCCGAAGTGGTGCTCGGCCAGCTCTCCGGGTACGGGGACGACACGGTCCAGCAGTGGTTCGGGATCGAGGCCATAGCGCCGCATCCTGGCCGCCAGCCGCGCGAGGGCCCGAGGTGGGTCGTCGGCGCGGATCAGGCAGTGGACTCGCTCCACGCCCTCCCGCAGCAGCCGGTCGACGAGGTAGACCCCCAGGAAACCGGTTGAGCCGGTCAGCAGCACCTGGCGCGGAACCCGGGCGGCGGCCGTCGCGGGCGCGGTGTAACGCAGCTCCGGCGCGAGTCGGCTCTCGATCGCGAAGTCGGTGTCCGGGGCGGTGGATTCCTCGTGACCGTCGAGTAAATCCCGCACCGTCGCGGTGAAGTCCCGCAGGGACGGGTCCGCGACCAGACTGCGGATCATCGCACGCCCGAACTCGGCCGGCACTCCGAGGCGTTCGCGCACCGCGGCGGTGACCTGTGTGGCACGCAGCGACGTACCGCCGAGAGCGAAGAAGTGTGCATCGCGTCCGACCATGTCCGCATTGAGGACATCGCGCCACACGCTTGCGAGGATCTCCTCCACCTCTCCGCGGGGCGCGTCGTCGCGGGCCGGAGCGGGGGGCGTGGCGAGGGCGGACAGCGACCTGCGGTCGACCTTGCCACTGGAGGTGAGGGGGAGTGCGTCCACCAGCGCGATCCGCGTCGGCGTCATGTAGCTCGGCAGCCGGTCGCGTACGTGCTCGTGCAGGCGAGCCGTGAGGTCCTTGTGGTCATGTCCGCTGTGCGCCACGACAGCGGCCATCAGCCGCTGCCCCGCCCCTTCGCCGACGACATCGACCGCCGTCTGACGCACGTGCGGATGTGCCGACAGCACGGACTCGACCTCGTCCAGCTCCACGCGGTAGCCGCGGATCTTGACCTGCCGGTCGCGCCGCCCGAGGAATTCGAGCGCTCCGTCCTCCCGCCACCGTGCCATGTCGCCGGTGCGGTAGAGCCGTCCGCGTATCTCGTCGGGGCTCCACCGGTCCTCGACGAAGTGTTCCGCCGTCCTGTCCGGATCGCCGAGGTACCCCAGCGCGACCCCGTCTCCGCCGAGCCAGAGTTCGCCCGTCTCACCGGGGGCGGCGACTGTGCCGTCCTCGCGCACCACGTAGGCGGTCGAGCCTGCGACCGGCACCCCGATGGGCACGTTCTCGGCCTGCGAGGACAGCTCGTCCAACCGGCACACGGTGGACAAGGAGGAGTTCTCGGTGGGCCCGTAGCCGTTGAGGAACACGTCGGGCCGGCTCTCCGCCAGAACGGCGCGCACGGCGCGAGGGCTGAGTACATCACCGCCCGCGACGAGAAGACGCAGTCCGGCGAAGAGGTGAGGTGCGACGTGGGCGTGCTGGTGGAAGAGGCCCGCGCTCAGCCACATCACGCTGACGCCCCTGCCGCTCACCACGTTCTCCAGCGCCTTGGAGTCCAGCAGGTCCGAGTCCTGCGCGAGGAGGAGGCAGGCGCCGTTCAGCAGAGTGGCGAAGATCTCGAAGCAGGAGACATCGAACGTCAGATCGGTGGTGGCGAGGACGCGGTCGTCGGGCCGGACGCGGAGTTCCCCCGCCCCGCGGGCCAGCCTGGTCTGGCCGCGGTGGGGACACACCACGCCCTTGGGAGCGCCGGTCGATCCCGATGTGTAGATGACGTACGCCGCCTCGTCGGCGGCACGTTCACCCCACCACCGGGGATCGGCGTCCTCGGGGCCACCGAACAAGTCGTCGGCGCAGACGGCGGTCGTGGAGTCCGGCACCTCCACGGGTTCGTCCGCACCGTGCACAGCCACCCGGACGCCGGCGTCCCGCATAATCCCGGTCAGCCGGTCGGCGGGCTGATCCGGACCGAGCGGGAGGTATACCCCGCCCGCGTGCAGGACCGCGAGGATGGCGGCCACCGCCGCCGGGGACCGCCGCATGACCACCCCTACCACGTCCCCGGCGCCGATCCCGTGCGCCCGCAGCGCCGTGGCGCCGCGCCGGACTCGTGCTGCCAGCTCCTGGTACGTCCATGCCCCGTCCGCCCATTCGACGGCCGTCGCTTCGGGCCGGGCGTCGGCCTGTTCCGCGAAGAGCAGAGGAATGGTGGCCGTCCGGGGATAGCTCGCGGACACCTGATTCCAGTCATGAGCATGCGGGGGCAGGGAGGTGGGGGTGGTTTCGCCTGGTGTTGCCACGTCGACTCCTTGGATTCGGTTAAGTGGTCGAGGTCGTCGTTCTCCGGTGTCATCCGCTGACGGCTGACGCGGTGACGCGGAATGTCTGTGGTTCGGCCGGTCGGGCACCTCGCGCGCCAGTACCCGGGGGCGAGATGCCGGGCGCGCGTACGGGAAATGCCGTACGGCGCCGCGGTGACGGCGGACCTCACGATCCGCCGTCCAGGAGGGGCCGCTCGGCGCCGCACCAAGGGAGGCCGGTACCGAGTGCCCTATGCTGGGACGCGTTCGGCGACGATGCTGTGGACCGACGCTTCCCGCCGGAGCAGGGCGACCGCCAAATCCGCGGCCATGCGCCGGATCGCCTCCAGGGGCGGGCTCGCCTCCTCGGGGAAGTGGACGTCGATGTTGCTCTTGAGCTCCAGCACCCAGCGGGCGGCGTCCTCCGCGCAGGGCAGCACTCGCTCGTCCCTGATCCGGAAGCCGCTGTCCCGCAAGACGTCGGTGACGTAGCGCAGCGACTTGCGGTGCTCCAGCGCCAGATGGTCCGCGTCCGCGGGCAGACGCGGCTCACGGGCCAGGAACTCCTCGCTGTAGAGCGTCTCGGAGACGACGAGCAGCGACCCCGGCCGCATGCGCCGGGACAGCGCCTCGGTCGCGGCCTCGTACACCCGAGGGGGGAGGTGCGTGATGACTCCCCGGGCGAGCGCCAGGTCGTAGGGCTGTTCCGGGTCGGGCAGCTCGGCGATGTCGGCGGCGTCGCACAGATACAGGTGGACGCGACCTGGTCGGGGCACGTCGCGAACGAGGCCGGCGCAGTGCGCGAGTTGCTCGGCGCTGATGTTCACGCCGTCCAGGCGTGGACAGTCGGGAAAGACCTGCGCGAGGTGCCTCAGCGTCGCTCCCCAGCCGCATCCCACGTCCAGGATGCGTCGCGGGCGCGTGGGCCCGGACCTCTCGCCTGTGGCGAGGGCGAGTTGCTGTTCCAGGTACCGGAGCCCTGCCTCGTCGAGGGACACGGGGCGAGGCGCGTCCGGATGGCCGAAGACGCCCCACTGGAAATGCAGTTGCCCGCCGATGACCTTCTGCCAGTCTGCCGGTGTGTCCTCGTAGGCCCGGACCACGTGGTCTCGGAACGGATCGCTCTGGTGGCTCGGCAATACCTCGTACGCCGGTTCGTCGGTGCCGTTCAACACGGCTTCCTCTCGGTAGGGTTGTGCGGTGCCGGGGTGGATGTTCCGCGCCGCGGGCTCACCGGATCAGGCCGGGTCGGCCGTCGTGGCCTTCCAGACGCCCAGCAGTGCGTCCGCGACACGGTGGGCGTGGAACAGCGCCTCCTGGGGGTTGTCCCCGCGGTCGAGGCCGTCCTGGGCGACGACCAGGGCAAGTTCCTCCAGAGCGCCGTCGCCGGGGTCGTCGTAGTACTCGAGGAACTCCTGCGGCACCGGGGCGCCCGTCTCCCGCAGGCGTCGTGCGACGGCGGTGGCGCCGGAGTAGTAGACCTGCATGTCGGTGTGGGCGGCCAGGGCTGCCGCGCTCTGGCTCCCGGATGCGGCGATCCAGGACATGGCGCCGTGGAAGGAGTAGGCGCCGCCGTCCACCGTCCGGCCCGCCAGGTCGGTCTCGGACATCCCGAGGGCCCGGGCCACCTCGCGCAGCTTGGGCGTGGCCTCGTGGACGATGCGTGCCAGAGTCACCCACAGTTCGGCGGCGGGCCGGTGGGGGAACCGGGCCAGCAGGGTGCCGTACGCGACGAGTTCGACCGGGTGGGCCTGGTACTCGACCGCGACCAGACGGCGCAGGGGTTCGAGGACGCCGGAGCCCGTGACGGGTGCCAGGACGAGCGGGCTGCCAGGAACTTCGCCGGTGAGACGCTGCCGGACGTCTTCCGCCAGGGCTTTGGCGTCGGTGTGGTTTCGGGTGTTCATGTGATTTCCTCCGGTGGTGGTCGGCGACGGGCGTCCGCGCCGGTCCGGGTGGGTGTACGGCTCAGGCGACGACGCCGGTGGCTTCCGGGGGCGGTAGGTACCCGCTCTCCCGGAGACGTCCGAGGTAGAGGTCGATCAGCCGGGCGTCCACCGGCGGGCAGGCCAGCCCGGCGTCCGCCGACACACGGTCGGTGTTGTCGCGGCCGAGCCGGGGGAACCTGCGCGTGAAGTAGGGCAGTTCGGCGGCGAGATCCATGCCGGGTGCCGATTCGACGAGCAGTGGGAGATACGGCGTCATCGGGTGCCGGGGGTCCGCATCGACCGCCCGGACGACCCCGGAGATCCATTCCTGGTATGTGACCGTGCGTACCCGGTAGGACAGCGCCCGTAGACGGTCCACGAGCAGGGACAGGCGTGCCGGCTCGGGATTGGTGATGTGGTAGACGCGACCGTCGGGATGTTGGTGGGTGATCACCCGGGTGATCACGTCCGCCGTGTGGTCCACGGGGACGAAGTCGAGCGGCAACGGCACGTCGGGGGCCTCGCCGCCTTGCGCGATCGTGCGGAACAGTGCGCACATCAGGGTGTCGGCGTTCCACACCCCCCGGTCACTGGTGCCCGTGACCTCGCATGGGCGGAGGATCGACGCGGGAAGCCCCTGGCGCGCGGCTTCCGCCACCAGCTTCTCGGCGACCCACTTGGTTTCCGCGTAACCGCCCGGCAGCCGGTCGGGATGGGCGAGCGGCGTGCGCTCCGTCGCGTGCCGGACGCCCGCGAGGCCGAGGCCGGCGAGCACACCGACGGTGGAGATGTGGTGCAGCGGTTTGAGCCGGTGCGTGGCGGCCAGTTCGATGACCGTACGTGTGCCGCCGACGTTGTCCGGAGCCAGCGCTCCATAGGGGTAGGCGAAGTTGACCCGTGCGCCGCAGTGCACGATGAGGTCGCTGTCTTGTGCCAGCCGCTCCCAGGCGGTGCCGTCGAGCCCGAACCGCTCGGTGGACAGGTCGCCGGGGATCACCGTGACCCGGCCGCCCAGGATGTGCGGATCAAGGCCGAAGCGTCGCATCCGGGCGGCCATGCGCGCGGCGCCGTGCTCCTTGTCCCGGGTGCGGACGAGGCAGTACAGGTGTTCCGCACCGGCCCGCAGGAGCCGATCGACGAGATGGACGCCAAGGAAGCCGGTGCAACCGGTGACGAATGCCCGTCCAGGGCTTCCTGCTTGCGGCAGGGGGCCGGTGAAGGGTATCGCCCGGTGCAGTTGCGCTTCCGCGTGGAAGTCCGGCTTGGTGTGTGACGCCCGCGCCGTCCCCTGCTCGGCGAGATGCCGCGCCCGCTCCGTGAAAGCCCCGAGGGTCGGATTGTCCAGCAGCTCGCGGACGAGGGCACTGCCGTTGGCCGGGGCGATGCCGAAGTGGCGGCGGGTGGCCGCGGCGACGTGTGTCGCCGTCAACGAGGAGCCGCCCAAAGCGAAGAAGTCGTCCTCCCTGCCAAGGCTTTCCGTGTCCAGCGCCTTGCACCAGATCCGCTCGACGGCCCTCTCGTCCGCGCGTGCCGGTGCTCCGCCCCCGCGTCCACCGGCCGCCGGCTGCGTGAGCCGGGCCAGGAGGCGAACGTGATCAGCCTTGCCGTTCGTCGTCAGCGGCAGGTCCGGGACGCAGACCAGCCTGCTGGGCACCATGTGGGCCGGCAGGCGGTCCCGGACGTGGTCGTTCAGACGCGCGACCAGGGCGGTGGCGTCAACGCCCGGGGCGCCGACCACGACCGCGCCCAAGTGCTGCCCCGGCCCTTCGCCCAGCACGTCGACAGCGGCCTCCCGGACGTCGGGATGGCCGGACAGCACGGCCTCGACCTCGTCCAGCTCGATCCGGAAGCCCCGCAGCTTCACCTGCCTGTCCGTGCGCCCCAGGAACTCCAGCACGCCGTCGTCCCGCCGGCGCACGATGTCGCCCGTCCGGTAGAGGCGGCCGCGCGGATCGTCACCGAAACGGTCGGGGACGAAGCGCTCCGAGGTCCGTTCCGGGTCGTTGAGGTAGCCGATCGCCACGCCGTCCCCGCCCACCCACAGCTCCCCCTCCTCCCCGGCCTCGGCCAGGCTGCCGTCGCGTCGGACCACGTGGACGGTGGTGGCGGGCACCGGCCTGCCGATGGGCACGAGCTCCGCCTGCTCGGAGAGGTCGCGAACCGTGTACGAGGTGCTGATGACGCCGTTCTCCGTCGGCCCGTAGCCGTTGACCAAGGCGCCCGGCGCGCCGTGGGCCAGTACGGCGCGGACGGCACCGGGGCTGACCGAGTCGCCGCCCACCATCAGACATCGCAGTCCGGAGAACATGTGGGGCGCGGATCCGGCGTGAACGTGGAACAGTCCGGCAGCCAGCCACAGGGTGGTGATGCCCTGATCGCGCAGGCACTGCGCCAGCGCCTCCGTGTCGAGCAGGACGTCGGGTTCCGGGAGCACCAGGCACGCCCCGTTGAGCAAGGTGCAGAAGATCTCGTAGCAGGAGACGTCGAACGTCGGGCTGGCTGTGGTGAGCAGGCGGTCGCCGGGCCCAGGAACCGCCGGATGGTCCGCGGTCACGAAGCGGACCATCCCCCGGTGGTGGCACAGCACGCCCTTGGGCACACCGGTCGAGCCGGAGGTGTAGATGAGGTACGCGGCGTCTGTCGCCACCCGTCCCGTGGTGCGGCACGGCTCCGTCCGGGCCTCCCACGCCCCTTCCAGCTCGTGGGTGGTGACACGGACGAGCGGGAGGGACGGGGGGACAGCGGCGCCGGGCAGGGTCACCAGACACTTCGCCGCGGAGTCCCGGATCATCGCGGCGAGCCGTCTGCCGGGGGTGCCGGGGTCGAGGGGCAGGTGGACGGCGCCCGCCTCCAGGACGGCGAGCGTGGTCACCACCGACTGCGGGGAGCGGTCCAGGAGTACGGCGACGACGTCACCGTCGCCCACGCCGCGGGCCCGTAACCGTTCGGCGGCGTGGAGCACCCTTGCGTGGAGTTCCCGAAACGTCCAGCGGCCGCCGCTCCACACCAGCGCCTCGCTGTCGGGGGACTGCCGTACCCGCTGGGTGAACAAGTCCGGGAGCAGAGCGTCGCGGGGGTAGCCGGTACGGGCGTCGTACGCGCGGACGTGCCCGGGGGCGCGGCCGTTCGGGGTGGGCGCCGTCGACGGCATGAGTGCGTCCTTTCGTGAGGGGTCCGGCCGGCAGGCGCGGGACCGGCCGTGATCAGCCGGTGAGCACGACCTTTCCGCCGCGTCCGGGCCGCATCGTGTGTTCGAGTGCGGACTGGAAGTCCTCGAGGTCACGGCGCTCCGCGATCTCGAGGCCGGGCAGGCCACGCACGGCGGCTTCCTGGACTTGCCGGGTGAGGGCGCTCAGCTCCCGTTCGCCCAGACGCTCCATACGGGCGGGCAACCAGAACCCGCAGATGCTCACCTGTCGGAAGACCAGGTCGTCGGGACGCACCCGGAGGGGGTGACCGGACAACATGCCGTAGGAGACGAACCGCCCGGCGGGACGCAGGCACCGCAGCGCCGCGGTGCCGAGAGCCCCACCGACCGCGTCCAGAACCGCGTCCACTCGGCCGTGCTCCAGGGTGCCGCGCACCTCCTCCAGGAGGGCGTCGGCGGAGTCGGCCGTCAGGGGCCGCGTACCCGGGCGGGTCAGCGCGCGTGCTTGCTCGCGGTGCCTGACCACGGGCAGGCACCGGACACCGCGCTCGCTCGCCAGGTGGATCACCATTCGGCTCACTGCGGAGGCACCCGCGGTGAGGAGCAGTGTGTCGCCCGGGCCGAGGGCGATGTCACGCACGAGCAGGTGGGCGGTGAAGGGGTTCACGGTGAGCTGGCAGGCGGCCTCGGCGGAAACGCCGCGTGACACCGTGATCACCGAGGTGGCGGGTACGCAGACGTGCTCCTGCCAGGTCCCCGTGGCGGAGACCGCCACGGGGGTGCCTGGTACAGGGCCGCCCGTACCGGGACCCAGGGCGTCCACGATGCCTGCGCCCTCGAACCCGGCGACAGCCCAGCCGCTCTCTTGGGAACCACCGTCCGGTCGCAGGGTGAAGCGTGCGTCGCGACCGTAGGATCCCCGGATGAACAGAAGGTCCGAGGGATTGACCGGGCGGGCGGAGAGCCGTACCCGCACCTCACCCGGCCCCGGTTCGGGCCGTGGAAGGTCCAACAGGCGGAGTACACGGGAAGGTTCGCCGTATTCCCTGAAAGCCAAGGCCCGCATGATCAGCCCGCTTCCCCCTGGAGGCGCCGGCACAGCTCCTCGCTCAGCGAGCCGATCGTCTCCCGGCCGCTGTGGACGACCTTGTTGACGAGTACGTGGGCGGCGTCGCCGCCGCACAGCGCGTCGGCCAGTTGCCCCGCGGAGCCCGCGCCGCCGGAGGCGATGACCGGGAGTCGGGACACGCGGGCGGTGGCGCGAGTCAGATCCAGGTCGTAACCGATGCCCGTGCCCTCACGGTCCACGTTGTTGGCGAGCAGTGCGCGCAGACGCAGCTCGCCGAACCGCCGGGCCACCGTGAGCGCGTCCGCGGTAGTGCGGGTGGCGCCGCCGTGGACGAGCACCCGCCATCCTCGCTGCCGGTCCCCGGAGCAGTTCACGACGCCGACGAACCGTCGTCCCCCGAGCAGGCGGACCGCGTCCGCCACCCGGTCGGGTTCCTCGACCATACTGGTACTGACCGAGAGCGCGTCCGCGCCCACGGACAGTAACTCCTCACATTCCGCGGGCGACGGCAAGACTCCGTGCTGCACGGAGACGAGCAGTTCCAGACCGGTCTTGTGCAACTCGCGCAAGAGGTCCGGAAGGTAGCCGACGGCTGCCCAGGGGTCGACGACATCCAGGAACACCTGGCCGGCACCGTCGTGCGCGTAGCCGACGGCGATGCCCACGACATCGAGGGGATCGGCGAGACCGGGGATTCCGGACGGGTCGGTCGCCACGCCGTCGCGCACGTCGATGCAAGGGATCACCTGCCGGGCCACCTGAGCCCGGGAATATGAGGTACTGCTGCCATGCCGCATCGGTCATCCGCCTTCCAGGTAGTCGCGTAGCCTCCGCGGCCGTGCGCCGCGGGGCGCGAGGTGATGTGCCACGGCCAGAGCCGATCTCATGGCCGCTTCCTGTGTTTCCACCGGGGTCGTGCAATGTCCGAGAAAGAGCAGGCGCTGCCCGGCTCCGATCTCGCCCAGCCGCTGCCTCGCCCGGCAGGCCGCCGGGGTGGGAAGAGTCGCCCGGAACGAGGAGCGGGCGAGTTCCTCGCGCGGCCGCCCGCCGCGGTGATCGACCTGACTGACGAACAGATCGACGCCCAGCGAGGGGCCGTACCAGGTCGTCGTCTGACTCCGGTGCTCGTCCACGGTCGTATTGCCGGCGGACCACAGGCGCCGGTCCCCGGGCATCCCGTACGGGTCGCGGTGCAGGACGTAGGTCACTTCCCGGTACGCGATGGAGTTCAGCGCGGCTTGCCAGGTACTCGTGCCCGCCAGACCAGAGAGTGCGGTCTGGGCACGGTCCGCCGGAAGGGCCAGGGCCACCGCGTCCACCGGGTGAACGCCGCCCGCTGTGTCCACGAGTTCGAAGCCCGTCCCTGCTTGGCGCACCGCCAGCAGGCCGGTGCCCAGTCGTATCCTGACCGAAGGTGAGCCGGCAGCGAGTCCGTGGACGAGGGACGTGGCCCCGAAACGCAGGAACGTCGTCCGGGGAACCGCGTCCGGTGGGGCGAGGGTCGCGCCTACCGCCCGTGCGGACAGGGTCCGTACCTCGTCCAGCGTGCAGCCGTGCAGTGAAGCCGGCAGTGCGCACAGCAGGTGCTCCACCGAGGACGATGGCAGTGACCAGGAGTTCAGAACCTCGTCGAGCGTGAGGTCCCAGGACATCCCCTCTGCCTCCCACCGCGCGGATTCCTCGGCGAAGCGGGCCATGGCCCGGTACGCCGGGCCGCCGGTCGTGACCGGCCGCACCGTGTCGGTGGGGTCTGCGGCAGAGACCCACAGGGCCGAGCGCTCGCGCTCGCGGAACACCACGCGAGAGGACGTGGTCTCCACCAGATCCCCCGCCGGAATACCCGCTGACGCCGTCATGTGCCGCCAGACCGGGGACGACTCGACGGGTGTCTCCCTGACACCGAGGTCGATGACACAGGTACCGCCGTGTACGGTCGTCTGGACGGACTCCGCGTTCCCGCCGAGCCTTGGCCGTTCTTCGAGCAGCAGCACCTCGTGGCTCTCGCCAAGTAACCAGGCCAGCGTCAGACCCGCGATCCCGCCGCCCGCTATTCCTACGCGCACGGCCGTCACCCCTGCCGGCTTCGCGGGCCTGCGGCGACCGCGGACGGTGCTCGGCGCACACCGGCGGCGAACAGCCAGAAGCCGTCGAGGCCTGCCAGCAGCATGTCGGCGACAGAAGTGGTGCGGTCAGGCACGTCACCCTCGCGGACGCCGTCCTCCACGACGGAGGCGGCCAGGTCGAGCAGTTCCGTGGGTGTCGGCGAGCCGTAGTGGTCACGGAACGCCTCGGGCACCTCGGTTTCACCGTCGGTCAGCGTCCGCAGGAGTTCCCGGGACTCCCGTGCGTAGGCCGCGAAGTCGGAACGCAGTGCCAGCGCGGCCTCGACGGGTCCGGCGTGCAGGCACATCCAGGAAACCGCCTTGGGGAAGGCGAACGCGTTGGCGTCCTCTGACGGGTCGAGGGCGGAGGAGGGGGGCGAGTCCAGAGCCCTCGCGCACCGGTCGAGGCTCGGCTTGAGCGAGCGCAGGGCGGCGTTCAGCCCGGTGAAGAGATCGGCAGCCGGTCCACTCGGGAACCGGGCAAGAAGTACCGCGTAGGCCACGGTCTCGGTCTCCAGGCACAATTGATCGGCCTGCACCATGCGGCGAAGAGCCTGGCGGCCTACCCGGCCGTCACGTGCCGAGCGCAGCAGTGCGTTGTCACGCTGCCTGATGATCTGCTCCTGTTCGCAGAGTAACCGTGCTGCGGCAGATGCGGGACCAGTGTCCATGAATTCCCTCGCCAGTGCTTTTTCCTGCTCGGTTCGGTGCAGCCGCGAGTGCCCGTGCCTCGTACCCGGAAACAGTGATGCATTAGGTACCTTCGATACGGCACCAGGTCCTTTGGTCACTCATTCACCCGTGCCGTCGCGACGGTTCGTCAATCCCTTTCGTAATGAGCCACAGGCCGGCACGTACGAGGGAGTGCCGTCGGGTGGTTCCAGGTGCCACAGGGGCGCTGGCGACCGTTGGTGTGGGCGGCCCGCGACGGGGCGGAGACGTGGCGCGGAGCGGGAGGTCCACTACCGCCCACTACCGCAACGAACGCTGACCGGATCGTAGGTTCCCCGTTACACGAACCAGGGAATAACGGCTCTGTCTGTACCGCTTATCGGCGTCAAAGCCGCTGACCCGTGCGTGAGCGACAGACTCATCCCTCGGGGGGGTGACGTCATGCCCGACGAAGAAGAACTCTGCTGCCAGGAAATCGCGTGCAGTCTCCGGGCGCTGGTCCGGGACGCCAATGAGATCGTTCGTTTGTTGCAGATCCTGGTTCAGGAGCGTCAGCCGGGCTCCGACTCGTCCGCCCCCGAGTCCAAGTTGCCCGACAACAGGATCGAATCCCTTACGGATCGTGAGAGCGAGGTTTTCCGTCTCCTGGTGACCGGAATGTCGAACCGTCAGATAGGACGTGCACTCGGCATTGCGGAGCGTACGGTGAAGAATAATCTGCACTCTGTATACCGGAAGTTCGGTGTTTCGGGTCGGGCCGAGGCGATCGCCCAGTACTTCGGCGCCCCCGTCGGGCATCCCAAGTCGAGCGGCTGAGACCGTGCCCTGTGTGGTGAGGCGGACGAGTCGTTCGTTCGTAGCAGCAGGGGGGCGGCGGCGAGGCCGGGGTGCGGTGCGCGCAGGTCGCCCTCGCGTTGGAAGCCGAGGTGCCGGTCGACGAACGAACGGACGGCCACTGGCGATGCAGCCCGCGGACCAGGCCGCCTCCGCCTCGGCATCGATCGCGTACTGCTCAGCCGGCGAGGCTCCGTCGAAACCCTTCAGGCTGACCGCGACCTTGCCGTTGTTGCGCAGGGCTCACGAGCCGGTCGCCGAAGCGCCGCGCGGCCAGGGCGAGCAGTTCGACCACGAACGTGACGAGGGAGCCCGGGATCTGCGTCAATCTCACTTCGGAGTCCTCCGCCACGGAGAGAGGCATCTGGCCGGGAGGCCGACGGCCGTGACCGAGCGCCATCGCACCGAGCACGAGATCCACCGCAGAACTCCACCTCGGCTCCGCGAAGGAAGCCCTGCGCCGGGAGCCGCTCGCCGGGGCCGCCCAGGACGACGAATTCCTCGCCCCCGACCTCCGTCTGCCGTCCGGCGACCTCGCGGCAGATGCGCTGGACCAACACCATGATCGAGGCCTTGGCCCCACAGCTCCTGTCCGGTCAGGACGGCCGCCTGAGGTCAGTGCTGGAAGGCCAAGAGCTTGGCGATGCCGTTGCGCTGGATCTCGGACGTGCCGGTGAGCACCCGGAACATGCGGATCTTGCGGAAGAGGTACTCGATCTCGTTGCCCTGGGTCAGGCCCTCCTTGCCGTGGATCTGCACGGCCTCGTCGAGGATGCGGAAGGCGGACTCGGCGACGAACAGCTTGCACATGAACGCCTCCGCGGGCACCTCACGTCCCTCGTCCAGCGCCGCCAGCGCGGCGTACGTCATGGAGCGGGCGGCGTAGAAGTCGGTGGCCATGTCGGCGAACTTGTGCTGGATGGCCTGGAGCATGAGCAGGGGCTTGCCGGACACCTGGCGGGTGCGGGCGCGGTCCAGGGTCAGCTGGAGGGCGCGGCGGGTGGCGCCGAGCACGGTCGGGCAGTGCAGCAGGCGGTTCGTGGTGACCCTGCCGAGCGCGATGCGCATGCCGTTGCCCTCCTCGCCCAGGAGGTTGGCGGCGGGAACGTGGCAGTCCTCCAGCACGATGTCGCTCTCGATGTGCTCGCCGGACATCGGTGTCGCTCCCTCCTCGACCCGGCAGCCGGGGCTGTCCAGGTCCACGAGGAAGGCCGAGAACTCCGGTTTCTCTCCCTCTTGTTCGCCGGTGCCGGCCATACGGGCCACCACGATCGCGAAGTCGGCGAAGGGGCCGGCCGAGGAGAAGACCTTGTGTCCGGTCAGCCGGTAGCCGTCGCCGTCGCGTACGGCGACGGTGCGCATGGAGCGGACGTCGGAACCGGCGTCGGCCTCCGTGAGGGAGAAGCAGCAGGCCCGCTCGCCCCGGATGAGCGGGAGGAGGTACGTGTCCAGCTGGTGTGCGGTGGCGTGCCGGAGGATGTCGCCGGCCCGCAGTGGACCGCCCATGTCGCCGAGCACACTGTGCGCGAGGACGCGCCCGCTCGCGCCGACTTCCTCTTTCAGCGCGGCGAGCTGGGAGTGGCTGAGGTTCTGACCGCCGTATTCCTCGGGCAGGTGGATGCCGTAGAAGCCGAGTTCGCGGCTGCGGCGCCAGACCGGTTCGAGGTCGGTGCGGGTGAGGCGGGTGGCCGGGGTGATGCCGTGCTCGCGCTCGTGGTCGGCGAGTTCGCCGTCGAGGTAGTCGCGCAGGCGGTCCACCAGTTCGGCGGTTCGTGTGTCGGCGTAGGTGGGGCGCAGGGAGAAGGTCACCGGTAAGTCCTTGGTGTGAGCGGTCAGTTGACGCGGCGGGCGGTGTCCGCCCAGAACGGCTCGCGTACCGCCTTGCGATCGAGCTTGCCGTTGCGGTTGTGGGGAAGTTCGGTGACGAAGTCGACGGAGCGGGGCTTCTTGAGGCTGTCCAGGCGGTCCGCGCAGAACGCGATCAGGTCCTCGGCGGTGACGGTCGTGTCCGGCCGGCGTACGACGACCGCCTTCACCGCCTCGCCCCACCGCTCGTCGGGAACACCGACGACACACACCTCCTGGACGGCGGGGTGTTCGTACAGGGCGGTCTCCACCTCGGTGCAGTAGATGTTGAAGCCGCCCGAGATGATCATGTCCTTCTTGCGGTCGACCAGGAACAGATAGCCGTCCTCGCGCATCCACGCGAGGTCTCCTGTGTGCACCCAGCCGTCACGGAAGGTCTCCGCGGACAGGACGGGCTCCTTCCAGTACTCGCGTACGCAGTCGGGCCCGCGCACGATGACCTCCCCGACCTCGCGGGGTCCCAGCTCGCGGCCCGCCTCGTCCACGACGCGTATCTCGGTGTCGTAGGCGGCACGTCCGCAGGACTGGAGCAGTTCCGGGTCCTCCTTCACCGCGCGGGCGATCTCCTCGCTGCCCAGGGCCGCGACCACGCTGGTGGTCTCGCCGAGCCCGTAGCCCTGGGCGACGACCGGGCCGAAGAACTCGACGGCGTCGCGCAGCCGTCGGGGTGAGATGGGCGCGCCTCCGACACGCACGCTCGTCAGGGAGGACAGGTCGTAGCGGTCGGCGCCGGGGTGGGCGAGGAGCATGTTCACCATGGCGGGCACCAGGAAGGTGGCGGTGATGCGCTCCTTCTCCACCGTTTCCAGGAAGCCCTCGGGGCTCCAGGTGGGGAGGACGTACGTGGTGGAGCCGCCGAACACTCCCGCCAGCAGGCCCATCCCGGTGGCGTGGGTGATGGGACCGCAGGCCAGGTAGCGGGTGCCGGGGCGGGGGCGGGACTCGTCGGCCATCAGCAGTTTGCGCATGTTGGCCAGGCGGTTGCCGACGGTCTGCACCGCGGCCTTCAGGGCCCCGGTGGAGCCGGAGGTGAAGTTCAGGACGCAGGGCTGCGACTCGTCGACCTCGATGCGGAACGAAGTCTCCGTGCCCTCGGCCAGCAGGGCATCGTACGGGACACCGTCCTCCCGTCCCGTGTCCAGCGGGACGGGCAGGCAACCGGTGCCGGCGGCGGCGATCGCGGCCAGGGCGTCCTCGCGGTGGGCCGCGTCGAAGACCAGGGCACGGACGGGGGCGTAGCGCAGGATGTGCTCGATCTCGCCGCGTCCGAGGCGGGCGTTGATCGGGGCCCGCGTCAATCCCGCCTTGTACAGCGCGAATTCGATCTCCACCAGCTCGCCCCGGTTCCACGCGAGCGAGGCCACGGCGTCGCCGGGGCGCAGGCCACGGACGGCCAGGGCGGAGGCCAGTCGGTCGGTCGCGCGGTCGAGTGCGGCGAAGGTCCAGGAGCGGTCGCCGCAGACGAGTGCCGGGGCGTCGGGCCAGTAGCGGGCGCTGCGGGACAAGTAGGTGCCGAGGTTCATGAAGACCTCTCCGGGGCGTGTGTCGGGAGACGACGGCAGCCAGTGGCTTCCGAGAATCGGACTGACTGATCAATGTCATACAGACTGTTCAGTAACTGTTCGCATGTCAAGACTCTCCTACACTGGGCGCGCACCGAGGCGCGAGGATCGAGGAGGGCTCCATGGCCGAGGACAGAAGGACCAGACGGTCGAGGCGCGCCCTGGGAGCGGCCCTGGTGGAACTCGTGCTGGAGCGTGGCTTCACCGCGCTGACCGTGGAGGACATCACCGAGCGCGCGGACGTGGCCCGGGCGACCTTCTACGCGCACTTCCGGGACAAGGAGGACCTGTTCGCCCGGGTGACGGCCGACTTGCTGACCGAACTTGGCGAGCGGCTGGCCCCGGCCGTCGCCGACAGCGCGGTCGGCTTCACCGGCAAGCCCGTCTTGGAGATGCTGCGGCACGCGCGCGAGGAACGCGACCTGTACCGGATCGTGCTGCGCGGCGAAGGCGACGGCAAACCGCTGCAGTTGTTCGTCGACGCCTGCGCGCGCGCCACCGCGGAGGAATTCAGGGCGCGCGCGGAGCGCAACGCCGTCAAGCCGCGCATCGACCCGGAGCTGCTCGCCCGGGTGTGGGTGGGGGAGCAGCTCGCGGTGCTGCGCTGGTGGGTCGAACAGGACGCACCGTCCCTGCCCGCCGAAGAGGTCGTACGGATGCTGCTCGACCTGGCGACGCGCGGGCGCTACTGGGCCAGCGGCTTCGAACCGCCGGCCTGAGCGGCGGGGCGGGCGTCCCCGGGGCCGGAGCCGGGACCGGATGTCCGGGGCGGACGGCCGCCCCGTGCCCGATCGGCCGCTTACGTGCCTTGCGCGTCTTCGTCCGGCCGCCTCGCGCTCC
>NZ_JACBWZ010000030.1 GCF_013870595.1 Streptomyces sp. WELS2
GCCTCCGCCGCCCTGCCCACCCCGGTCAGCGCCGCCACCGCCGGCGCCTCCCGGAGGCCGAACCGGCGGCTCCGTCGGTGTGAGGGTCCGGCCCGGCCCTTTTCCGGGCCACCCGAGCCAAGCAAGCGCTTAGAAAACTGCGGTCAGTGTCACACCGCGACACCGGTGACCTGGACCATACGGCCGGGTAACTTCCCAACCGGCCCTGCCCAACCTCCTTCCACTGGAGCCGTGATGCCCGAAGCCGTCATCGTCTCGACCGCCCGCTCCCCCATCGGCCGCGCGAACAAGGGCTCCCTGAAGGACCTGCGCCCCGACGACCTCACCGCCACGATCATCCAGGCCGCGCTCGACAAGATCCCCGAGCTCGACCCCAGGGACATCGACGACCTGATGCTCGGCTGCGGTCTCCCCGGCGGCGAGCAGGGCCACAACCTCGGCCGCGTGGTCGCCGTGCAGATGGGCATGGACCACCTGCCGGGCTGCACGATCACCCGCTACTGCTCCTCCTCCCTGCAGACCTCCCGCATGGCGCTGCACGCCATCAAGGCCGGCGAGGGCGACGTCTTCATCTCGGCCGGCGTGGAGATGGTCTCCCGCTACGCCAAGGGCAGCTCCGACGGCATGCCGGGCACGCACAACCCGCTGTTCGCCGAGGCCGAGGCCCGCACCGAGGCCGTCGCCCGGCAGGAGGGCACGACCTGGCACGACCCGCGCGAGGACGGCCTGCTGCCCGACCCGTACATCGCGATGGGCCAGACCGCCGAGAACCTCGCCCGCTGGAAGGGCGTCACCCGCCAGGAGATGGACGAGTTCGGCGTCCGCTCGCAGAACCTCGCCGAGCAGGCCATCAAGAACGGCTTCTGGGAGCGCGAGATCACCCCGGTGACCCTCCCCGACGGCACGGTGGTCAGCAAGGACGACGGCCCGCGCGCCGGCGTCACCATGGAGGGCGTGGCCGGCCTGAAGCCGGTCTTCCGTCCCGACGGGCTCGTCACGGCCGGCAACTGCTGCCCGCTCAACGACGGCGCCGCCGCGCTCGTCATCATGTCCGACACCAAGGCGCGCGAGCTCGGCCTGACCCCGCTCGCCCGGATCGTGTCCACCGGCGTCTCCGGCCTCTCGCCCGAGATCATGGGCCTCGGCCCGGTCGAGGCCAGCCGGCAGGCCCTGAAGCGCGCGGGCCTGACCATCGACGACATCGACCTGGTCGAGATCAACGAGGCCTTCGCCGCCCAGGTGATCCCCTCCTACCGGGACCTGGGCATCGACCTCGACAAGCTGAACGTCAACGGCGGCGCCATCGCCGTCGGCCACCCCTTCGGCATGACGGGCGCGCGCATCACCGGCACGCTCATCAACTCGCTCCAGTGGCACGACAAGCAGTTCGGCCTGGAGACCATGTGCGTCGGCGGCGGCCAGGGCATGGCGATGGTCATCGAACGCCTCAGCTGACCCGCCCTCCACGGGCCGTAGCGAGCCCGGCACGGTACGTCGCACAAGGGCCCAGAACCGGGGAAACACCACGGTTTTGGGCCTTTCCGTGACCCAATCTCCCCCAGGATGTGACCTATCTCGCCCGCCGGACACATCATCGCAGGTCAGCGGCGATCAGCTCGGCGCACGACGAAACCACGCACCGTACATCCTGTCCGATTCGTGACGTTACGCACTGACAGTTGGTTAGTCCGCCCTTCAAGCTGATGTAGGAAGTCGGGGGTCGACTTTGAACCGGGAGTACGTCAGTGAGCGCCATGCCGATCGCCCTGCTGCTCA
The DNA here is from genome assembly GCF_013870595.1 of Streptomyces sp. WELS2. GTDB lineage: Bacteria > Actinomycetota > Actinomycetes > Streptomycetales > Streptomycetaceae > Streptomyces. The sequence continues at coordinate 1,777 of NZ_JACBWZ010000030.1, forward strand.
CCACGGCAGCCACCGGTGCCGTGGGCGTCGCCGTCCTGCGCACCGTCCTGAAGCTGCGCCGCCAGCTCACCGAGTTGCAGCGGCAGCTCGCCGACGACCAGGCGGCCACCGCGCGGGCCCTGCTGCCCGGCGCCCGTTCCGCCGCCGACGCCGACCGGATACGGGCGGCGGTGGCGGAGGCGCTCGCCGAGGAGCGGGAGCGGGAGCTGGCCGAGGCGCGGGCCTTCTGGGCCGCCCAGGAGGCCCGCGACGCCTCCGACGCGCCGATGCTGTTCGGGCTGCCCGAGGGTGATCTGTTCCTGCCCCGGCAGGCGGACTTCGCGGGCCTGGAGTCGCTGGAGCCGGTGTCCGAGCCGACCGCCGACGCCGAGGACTTCTCCGGGGGCGAGTCCCCGGAGCTGGCCGCCGCCCGCCGCCGGCACCCCTCGCACCCGGACTTCGTCCCGGCGCAGTCCCCGGCCGTGGGCGACCACGAGCGCACGGTGGCCACCTTGGAGGAGCTGGCCGCCGGGCAGGTGCGGCTCGCCGATGTGCGCCCCGGCCCGCTGGGCACGCTCGACGTCTACGTCTTCGCCGACGGCACCACGCTGTGCATGACCCCGGGCCACCGCGAGACGGCGGAACGGCTGGCCGCGGCCCTGGAGTCGGGCGAGACGCCGTACCTCCTGGGCGGCTCGGGCGTCTCGGGCTCGTACACGCTGACCTTCGCGTGCGGCGAGGACATGGTGTACATCCTGGCCGACCGGGTGATCGCGTCCCTGTAGTCCCCGTAGTCCCCGTAGTACCCGTAGTACCCGTAGTACCCGTAGGGCCGGGAGTCTCAGACCCCGGCCCGCTGCCGCGCCTCCTCCACCAGGCGCACCGCCTCGGCGACCTGGTCGTCGCCGTCCAGCACGACCGCGAGGTCATGGGCGGCCACCAGGATCTGGTCGGCGGCGGCGAACATCCCGGCGTCCGGCATCTCGCGGGGCTCGGCGCCGGGCGATTCCTTCCGCTGGGCCCACCGGGACAGCTCCCGGGCCAGCGCCAGCGCCTCCGCCGCGGCCCCGCGCTGGAGCCGGCTCTGCGGTGCGGCCCGCAACCGGTCGGCGAAGTGGTCCACTGCTTGGGTCAAGGGCGTCGTATCAACCACCCGCCGAGCGTAACGTGCCGCACTGTTGCCAATACGCGAACGCTCAGGCACGGTGACGTGAAGGACCGGCTTACATCCCCTTTGTGTCCGGAGGCGCCGATGTCCCACGTCTTCTCCGAGGAGACCCACCGCAATCTGCTCGCCCGCATCCCGCACTGCACCGGTCGTGAGGTGTCCGACTGGCTGCGTGCCGTAGAAGAAGGCCCGGCCCTGTTCCGCTTCGAGGAGAAGGTCAGCTGGCTCCGGCACGAGTACGACCTGGCGTACGGCCACGCCAAGGCGATCGTGCACGAGTACGACCTGAGGAGGGCGGCGCGCAGGCTGCTCTGAACGCCGGAGTGCCCCGGGTGGGTCACCCGGGGCACTCCGTCCGTCCGTATCCGGCGCTAGTCGTTGCTGCTGAAGATGGCCACCAGGCGCAGCATCTCGACGTAGATCCACACCAGGGTCATGGTGAGGCCGAACGCGGCGAGCCAGGACTCGCTGCGCGGGGCACCGTAGGCGATGCCGTCCTCGATCTGCTTGAAGTCCAGCGTCAGGAAGAACGCGCCGAGCACGATCGCGATGATGCCGACGAGCGCGCCGAGCGGGCCGAAGCTGCGCAGCCCGCCGTCGTCGGCGACGCCGAAGGCGACCAGCAGCAGGTTGATCGCCATCACGACCATGAAGGCGATCGCGATGGACATGCCGATGCGGGCGTAGCGGGCGGTGACGCGGATCCAGCCGGCCTTGTACACCAGCAGGGTGGCGCCCGAGACCGCCATGGTGCCGAGCACCGCCTGGAACGGCGCCCCGCTCCAGCGGCTGTTGAACATCTCGCTGAAGACACCGAGGAAGACGCCCTCGAAGGCGGCGTACCCGAGGATCAGCGCGGGCGACGGGGTGCGCTTGAAGCTCTGGACCATGGCCAGGACGAACGCGATCAGCGCGGAGCCGACCGCCAGGCCGTAGCTGGTGCCGGAGACCGGCAGCAGCGCCCAGGCGAGGACGGCGCCGACGGCGACCGTGCCGAGCGTGAGGGCCGAGCGGACGATGACGTCGTCCATGGTCATCCGGCCGGTGCCGGCCGGTGCCTGGACGTCCGCCTGCGCGTACGGGTTCTGGGCGTAGGGATTCTGCGCGTACGGGTTCTGCGCGTACGGGCTGCCCTGCGCGTACCCGGCCTGCGGTGCGGTGTTGAAGCCGGCGTAGCCGTTGTCGCGGCTGAAGCCCCGTCGCGAGAAGACCGGGTTGCTGCTCCTCATCTCACTCCTCCATGACTGCCGAGTGCAGTCTTGGCTCAACAGTAATGGATTGGCAAAGGACCGACCATGATACTTCAGGAGGATCCTTCCCCTCGCATGCTGCGCAACACGCTACGCGGGCCCCCGATTCCCGGCCACGGCGGCAGGGCTAACCGAGCGGGAACCCGGTGTACGCCTCGGCGAGGTCGGTCTCGGCCGCGCGGGAGGAGGCGATCCGCTCCAGCCGGGCGAGCTGGAGCCGGGCGTCGAAGGGGGTGGCGTCCGGGGCGCGGTGCAGCAGGGTCGTCATGTCGTAGGAGAACCGTTCGGCCTGCCAGACGCGGCGCAGGCAGGTCGCGGAGTAGGCGTCGAGGAGCTCGGCGGAGCCGGTCCGCCGCTCGTGGGCCAGGGCCCGGGCGAGGGTGACGACGTCGCCGACGGCGAGGTTCAGGCCCTTGGCTCCGGTCGGCGGCACGATGTGCGCGGCGTCCCCGGCGAGGAAGAGCCGCCCGTGCCGCATCGGCTCGTGCACGAAGGAGCGCATGGGGGTCACCGACTTCTGGGTCAGGGGGCCGCGCGCCGGCCGCCGGCCGTCGTCCGTCTCCAGCCGCCGCTCCAGCTCGTCCCAGATCTCCTCGTCGCCCCACCGCCCGGCCTCCGTGCCCGCGGGGACCTGGAGGTAGAGCCGGGAGACGGCCGGGGACCGCATGGACAGCAGGGCGAAGCCGCGCTCGTGGCGGGCGTAGACGAGTTCGTCGTGCGAGGGGGCGACGTCGGCGAGGACACCGAGCCAGGCGTACGGGTACGACCGCTCGAACACCCGGGAGACCCCGGCCGGGAAGGCCTTGCGGGCCACCCCCCAGAAGCCGTCGCAGCCGACGGCGTACTCGCACTCCAGCACGTCCTCGCGCCCCTGGTGCCGGAACGGGATCCGCGGCCGGTCGCCCACGGCCCCCTCGACCGCCAGCGCCTCGGCCTCGAACAGCAGCGGCCCGCCCTCCTTCAGCTGGAGCGCGATGAGGTCCTTGCATACCTCGGTCTGGGCGTAGACGGTCACGGACCGCCCGCCGGTGAGCCCGTGGAGGTCGACGCGGTGCCGGCGCCGGTCGAAGCGCAGCTCGATCCCGTCGTGCCGCATCCCCTCCCGGTCCATCCGCTCCCCGGCCCCGGCGGCGCGCAGCACGTCGACCGTGCCCTGCTCCAGGATCCCGGCCCGCTGCCGCCGCTCGACGTAGGCACGGTCGCGGCTCTCCAGGACGACCGACTCGATCCCGGCGCGATGCAGCAGCCGCGCGAGCAACAGCCCGGCCGGTCCCGCCCCGATGATCCCCACGGTGGTACGCATCGACCGTCCCCTTCTCTCCACGCCGTTCGCCAGGTGAACTTTCCTTCACCAGTTGCCCGCGAGTCTCGGGCCCGCCGGACCGGGCTGTCAATGGCCGGACCGGTATCGGGGATCAGGGAGAAGCCGGCGCCGGGCGGCACGGGAGCGGCGGCCGGGGACCGCCAGAGGGGTGTCCAGGAAGTGGGACGAGCCGACGGAGCGTCCTCATACCGCGGCCGTAACCGCGCAAAACGCGCCAAGAGGCGGAAAGTGCCCGGAGCCGGACTCGAACCGGCACGCCCGCGAAGGGGCAGCGAGGTTTAAGCTCGCCGTGTCTGCATTCCACCATCCGGGCTTGCCAGGGGCTCCGCATCGAGGGGTCCGAGCCTATCGGGACCCATCCCCCGAACAGCGGGAGGGTGGACCGATGTTGTCTTATTTTATTGACGCCTGAGGGAGCATCAGCGGACCGAACCGGCCATCCGCACTTGCCAATAGCGTGCCGCGAGAGGTGTGCGCGTGTACGCGAAATGACGGAATTTCACCGCTCGAACAAGACCGGTCCACCGGTTAACGAGATTCCGGACGGCCGGCGGGGCGCCCTCGCCTCCCCTCAGGGTCGGCCGTCCTCCCCAGGTATGACACGGCGGCCCCGCGTCCGACCCGAGTCGCCCCCCGGAACCGGAACAGCGACTGACTTCAGGCGCGCACCGCGCCGGGACGATGGAACGGTCCCCAGCGAACACGTCGTCCCGACAGGAGCACCGTCCCGTGACCACCACACCCACCGCCGGCCGGACCACCGCCGTAGCCGCGCGCGCCATGGAGCTGTCGAAGATCTACGGGCAGGGTGAGACCCGGGTGGTCGCCCTGGACCGGGTCTCCGTCGACTTCCGGGCCGCCGAGTTCACCGCCATCATGGGCCCGTCCGGCTCCGGCAAGTCCACGCTGATGCACTGCGTGGCCGGTCTGGACACCTTCTCCTCCGGTTCCGTGCGCATCGGCGACACCGAGCTGGGCTCCCTGAAGGACAAGCAGCTCACCAAGTTGCGCCGGGACAAGATCGGCTTCATCTTCCAGGCGTTCAACCTGCTGCCGACGCTGACCGCGCTGGAGAACATCACCCTCCCGATGGACATAGCCGGGCGGAAGCCGGACAAGGCGTGGCTGGACCAGGTCATCCGGATGGTGGGGCTGTCCGGGCGCCTGGGCCACCGGCCCTCCCAGCTGTCCGGCGGCCAGCAGCAGCGCGTCGCCGTGGCCCGCGCCCTCGCCTCCAGGCCCGAGATCATCTTCGGCGACGAGCCCACCGGCAACCTGGACTCCCGCTCCGGCGCCGAGGTCCTCGGCTTCCTGCGCAACTCCGTGCGCGAGCTGGGCCAGACGGTGGTCATGGTGACCCACGACCCGGTGGCCGCCGCCTACGCCGACCGGGTGATCTTCCTGGCCGACGGCCGGATCGTCGACGAGATGTACGGCCCCACGGCCGAGTCCGTCCTCGACACAATGAAGCAGTTCGACGCGAAGGGCCGTACCAGCTGATGTTCCGCACCGCCCTGCGCAACGTCCTCGCGCACAAGGCCCGGCTGCTGATGACCGTGCTCGCCGTCATGCTCGGCGTCGCGTTCGTCTCCGGCACGCTGGTCTTCACCAACACCCTCTCCGACGCCTACCAGAAGAGCTTCGCCAAGGGCTTCGACCAGGTCGACGTCGCCGTACGGCCCAAGTACCAGGACTCCGAGGGCGATCGGGTCGGCAAGGACGCCGAACTGACCCAGGCCCTGCTGGACCGGGCCGCCAAGGTCCCCGGGGCCGCCTCCGCCACGGGTGTCGTCACCGGCTTCACCGCCGTGGCCGGCAAGGACGGCGAACTCGTCGGCGGCGACTGGCAGTCGGCCGGCGGCAACTACTGGGGCACCGAGGACCCCCGCTACCCCCTGGTCGGCGGTCACGCCCCGCACGGCAAGGGCGAGGTGCTGATCGACTCCGCGACGGCCAAGCGGGCCGGCTTCAAGGTCGGCGACACCGTGCGCCTCTCCGTCGACGGCCCGGTCCTCACCCCCACCGTCAGCGGCATCTTCACCACCGACGACGGCAACGTGGCCGCCGGCGGCAGCCTCACCCTGTTCGACACGCCGACCGCGCAGTCCCTGTTCGGCAAGAAGGGCACGTACGACGAGATCGACGTGCGGGCGGCGGCCGGAACCAGCCAGCAGGCGCTCAAGGCCGCGCTGGACAAGGCCCTGCCCGCGAAGCTGGTGGAGACCACCACCGGCGAACGGCTCGCCGACGACCAGGCGGCGGCGATCGCCGACTCCCTGAGCGGACTGAAGAAGAGCCTGCTGGTGTTCGCGGGCATCGCCCTGTTCGTCGGCACCTTCATCATCGCCAACACCTTCACCATGCTGGTCGCCCAGCGCACCCGTGAGCTCGCCCTGCTGCGGGCGGTCGGCGCCTCCCGCCGCCAGGTCACCCGCTCGGTGCTCGTCGAGGCGTTCGCCGTCGGCACGGTCGCCGGCGCGGCCGGTCTGGTGTCCGGTATCGGCATCGGCGCGGGCCTGCGCTCCCTGCTGGGCTCCCTGGGCGAGTCCGTGCCCGACGGACCGCTGGTGATCGGCTCCGGTACGGTGGTCGCCGCCCTCGCCGTCGGCATTCTCGTCACCGTGCTCGCCGCCTGGCTGCCCGCCCGCCGCGCCGCGAAGATCCCGCCGGTGGCGGCGATGAGCAGCCTGCACGCCAAGGCCACCACCAAGTCCCTGGTCCTGCGCAACACGCTCGGCTCACTGTTCGCGGCGGCCGGAATCGCCGTGGTCCTCATGGCCACGAACATGGACGCCGACGCCGCCCAGGGCCCAATGGGCATCGGCGCGGTCCTGCTGATCATCGGCGTGTTCGTGCTGACCCCGCTGCTGTCCGGCCCGCTGATCGCCCTCGCCTCGCCGGTGCTGCGCGCCTTCGGGGTGTCGGGCAAGCTGGCCCGCCAGAACTCGGTGCGCAACCCGCGCCGTACCGCGGCCACCGCCTCCGCGCTGATGATCGGCCTGACCCTGATCACCGGCATGACGGTGATGGCGGGCAGCCTGCAGTCCTCCATCGACCGGATGGCCAGCTCCGCGATCCGCGCCGACTACGTCGTCTCGATGGCCAACCAGGGCCCCCTCTCCCCCGACGTGGCGAAGAAGCTCGCCGCCGCCGACGGCGTCACCGCCAGCAGCCCGCTGCGCAACGGCGAGTCCCGCATCGACGGCGGCACCCAGTGGCTGACCGGCGTCGACGGCGCGGCCATCGGCAAGCTGACCGACCTGAAGATGACCGCCGGCTCCTTCTCGGTGGGCGGCACGCGCATCGTCGTGGACGGGGACCGGGCCGAGAAGCACGGCTGGAAGCCCGGTTCGCGGCTCACCGCGCACTTCGAGGACGGCGCGGCACGCCGGCTGACGGTCGCGGGCGTCTACGAGGGCAACGACATGTTCAACGGGATCATCCTCGACAACAAGGTCCTCACCCCGCACCTGACCGACCCGGCCGACATGCGGGTCATGGTCAAGATGGCGGACGGCGCCTCCGACGCGGCCAAGAAGGAGCTGGTGAAGACCCTCGACACCAACCCGGCGGTCAAGATCCAGAACAAGCAGGACATCTCCCATGAGATCGGGAACGTGTTCACGCAGGTGCTGAACATGGTCTACGGCCTGCTCGGCATGGCGGTGATCGTCGCTGTGCTGGGTGTCGTCAACACGCTGGCCATGTCCGTCTTCGAGCGCGCGCAGGAGATCGGCATGCTCCGCGCCATCGGCCTGGACCGCGCGGCGGTCAAGCGGATGGTCCGCCTGGAGTCCCTGGTGATCTCCCTGTTCGGCGGCGTGCTGGGCCTCGGCCTGGGCGTGTTCTTCGGCTGGGCGGCCGGCGAGCTGCTGGCCACGGAGATACCGACGTACGAACTGCAGCTGCCGTGGGGCCGGATGGCGGTCTTCCTGCTGCTGGCGGGCGTGATCGGCGTCCTGGCCGCCCTGTGGCCGGCCCGCCGCGCGGCCCGGCTGAACATGCTCACGGCGATCAAGGCCGAGTAGCCGGCGGCCGGCGCGGAGCCGGTCGTACGACGGTGAAGGGGGCCCCTCGGGGAGGGGCCCCCTTGCCGTGCGCGGCGGCTGCCCGGTGCCTGGCGGTCAGCCGTGCCAGGTGCGGGACCGCAGCGGGAGCCCGGAGGCGCCGGAGACGGGGGTGCGGACCGCGAGGACCTGGTTCACACCGATCCGGTTGCGTTCGAAGGCGAGCGCGGAGGCGGCCATGTACAGCCGCCACACCCGGGCCCGGCCGGGACTGGTGAGCCGGACCGCGCGGTCCCAGTCGTCCTCCAGGTTGGCCACCCAGCGGCGCAGGGTGCGGGCGTAGTGCTCGCGGATGGACTCCACGTCCCGCACCTCGAACCCGGCCCGCTCCAGCTGGGTGACGGTGGTGCCGACGGGGGCGAGTTCGCCGTCGGGGAAGACGTAGGCGTCGATGAACTCGTCCACCTCGTACGCCGACTCGTCCCGCTGCGGGCGGCGGGCGATCTGGTGGTTGAGCAGCCGGCCGCCGGGCGCCAGCAGGGCGTACAGCTGGCGGGCGTACTCCAGGTAGCGTTCGGCGCCGACGTGTTCGGCCATGCCGATGGAGGAGATCGCGTCGTAGGGGCCGTCCACGACGTCCCGGTAGTCCTGGACCCTGATCTCCACCCGGTCGGTCAGCCCCGCGTCGGCGACGCGCTTGCGGGCGTAGGCGGCCTGCTCCTGCGACAGGGTGACGCCGACGACGCTCACCCCGTGCTCGCGGGCCGCGTGGATGGCCATGGAGCCCCAGCCGCAGCCGACGTCGAGCAGCCGCTGACCCTCCTTCAGGCCCAGCTTGCGGCAGATCAGTTCGAGCTTGTCGCGCTGGGCGGTCTCCAGGGTGCCGTCGTCCTCCCAGTAGGCGCAGGAGTACACCATGGAGGGACCGAGGACGATCTCGTAGAAGTCGTTGCCGACGTCGTAGTGGTGGCTGATGGCCCGCTTGTCGGTGCGGCGGGTGTGCAGGTGCCGGCGGGGTCTGCGCATCTCCTCGCGCGGCGGGGTGGGCGGGACCGGAAGGCCGGCCAGTTTCAGCAGGTCGCGGGCGGCGGCCCGGACGGCGGGGTCGCGCACGGCCTGGCGCAGGGTGCGGGCGTCCTCGCCGCGCTCCCAGATCAGGCCGGCCATCGCGTCCAGCACGGTGTACAGGTCGCCTTCGACGTCCAGGTCACCGGAGACCCAGGCGCGGGCCAGGCCCAGTTCACCGGGTTTGAAGAGCATCCGGCGCAGGGCGCGGCGGTTGCGCACCACGAGTGCCGGCGCGTCCGGCGGGCCGGCCTGCGAACCGTCCCAGGCCCTCAGCCGCACCGGGAGCGGGGCCCCCAGTACCTGCTCGGCAAGACTCCACAGCCGCTGCGCGGCGTCGGCCATGACGCACACCTCCGTGACGGACGATCCCGGAATGCCAACACCACGTAAACACACGCGGGCCCCGGCCGTAGTCCCCACGCCGTGTTGCGGCCGGGTAAAAAGCGTCCCCGCCTCAGCCGCCGCCCGCCCGAGGGCACTTGGGGGCCGGACAGCCCGAAGGGGCCGCCCGCACCACGGATGGCAGGCGGCCCCTTCGGGCTCGAAGCGGTGACCGGGAGGTCAGGAGGCCTTGGCCTTCTCCTCCGGCTTGGCGGCGGCGACCGGCGCCGGCTTGGCGGCCTCGTAGAACTCCTCGCGCGGGTTCTCCATGGCGCCGAGGGAGACGACCTCGCGCTTGAGGAACATGCCGAGCGTCCAGTCGGCGAAGACACGGATCTTGCGGTTCCAGGTCGGCATCGCCAGACCGTGGTAGCCGCGGTGCATGTACCAGGCGAGGCGGCCCTTGAGCTTGATCTTCATCTTGCCCATGACGATCATCGCCACGCCCTTGTGCAGGCCGAGGCCGGCGACGGCGCCCTTGTTGGCGTGCTCGTACTCCTTCTGCGGGAAGCCCCGCATGCCGGAGACCACGTTGTCGCCGAGGACCCTGGCCTGGCGCAGCGCGTGCTGGGCGTTCGGCGGGCACCAGGCGTTCTCGTTGCCCGCCTTGCGGCCGACGAGGTCCGGGACCTGCGCGTTGTCACCGGCGGCCCAGATGTAGTCCGTGCCCTTGACCTGGAGCGTGGGCTCGCAGTCGACGTGGCCGCGCGGGCCGAGGGGCAGGCCGAAGCGGGCGAGCGCCGGGTTCGGCTTGACGCCGGCCGTCCACACGATGGTGTTGGCGTCGACCTCGAGGCCGTTCTTCAGCACCACGTGGCCGTCGACGCAGGAATCCATGGAGGTGGAGAGGTAGATCTCCACGCCCCGGCTCTCCAGGTGCTCCTTGCCGTACTGGCCGAGCTTGGGGCCGACCTCGGGAAGGATCTTGTCGGCGGCGTCGACGAGGATGAACCGCATGTCCTCGCGGGACACGTTCTTGTAGTACTTGGCCGCGTCCCGGGCCATGTCCTCGACCTCGCCGATGGTCTCCGCGCCCGCGAAGCCGCCGCCGATGAAGACGAAGGTGAGCGCCTTGCGGCGGATCTCCTCGTCGGTCGTGGAGTCGGCCTTGTCCAGCTGCTCCAGCACGTGGTTGCGCAGGCCGATGGACTCCTCGATGCCCTTCATGCCGATGCCCTGTTCGGCGAGGCCGGGGATCGGGAAGGTGCGGGAGACCGCGCCCATGGCGATGACCAGGTAGTCGAAGGGCAGCTCGTACGCCTCGCCCACCAGCGGGGCGATCGTGGCGACCTTGCGGTCCTGGTCGATGGTGGTGACCCGACCGGTGAGGACCTCCGCCTTCGGCAGCACGCGTCGCAGCGGGACGACGACGTGGCGAGGGGAGATGCTGCCGGCGGCGGCTTCGGGGAGGAAGGGCTGGTAGGTCATGTACGACCGGGGGTCGACGACCGTGACGGTCGCCTCGCCGTAGCGCATCTTCTTGAGGATGCGCCGAGCTGCGTACAGGCCTACGTACCCACCGCCTACTACGAGGATCCTGGGACGCTCCGTGGTGCTCATGCCATCGAGTATCCACCCGCCCCAGGGGGGTCGCTCGTGCGCCCCTTCACAAGAACCGACAGGCCCTGTGTTAAACTCCGCGGCCCGCGTGAGCGAGGTCATGCGGGCCGGCGGGAACCACGCGGCGGTTCGCCCCGTTGTCAAGGCCGCGTGAGCAGCCTCTCCGGACTCGCGGGACGGCCGTGAGAGTGTCGTGACGCCTCCGGCACAACCTCCTCCAGGGCCCGTTCGCGCCCTTCATCTGAACATGTTCAAACGGTCTTTGATGCCCCGGAAGGGCCAACCGGCCCCGTTCGGGTGGCCCCTGGGACCCAATTCCTTGTGAAGAACTTCACGAACTTTTCCGCGCGCATACGACGGAGGGCCCCCGAGGGGGCCCTCCGGGCCGCTCAAACGTTATCCAACCTGCTCAGCGGTCGGCTACCAGCAAGTAACAAAAGAGACCTACGCCACCGACCACGCGATGCCGTCGAGGATGTCGTGCTCGCTCACCACGACCTCCTCGGCACCGGTCCGCTCCATGATCGCGAGCAGGACGAGGGCGCCCGCGCCGATGACGTCGACCCGGCCGGGGTGCATGGACGGGACGGCGGCGCGCTCGGCGTGCGTGGAGCGCAGCAGCCACTCGGTGATCTCCCGGACACGGGCTCGGGAGATCCGGGAGTGGTGGATGCGCGCGGAGTCGTACTCGGGCAGCTCCTGGGCGATCGCGGACACCGTCGTGACGGAGCCGGCCAGGCCCACCAGGGTGCGCGCCTCGCGCAGCGGGACCGTGCGCTCGGCCAGGTCCAGGGCGGCCTCCACATCGGCCCTTATGGCGGCGATCTGCTCGCCGGTGGGCGGGTCGGAGACCTCGCCGCCGTGCACCAGGTGCCGCTCGGTCATGCGCACACAGCCGATGTCCACCGACCGTGCGGCACGCACGTGGTCGTCGCCGACGACGAACTCGGTGGAGCCGCCGCCGATGTCCACCACCAGGTAGGGCCGGGCGAGGTCGGTGCGGCCGGTGAGCTCCTTCGTGGCGCCGGTGAAGGAGAACTCGGCCTCCTGGTCGCCGGTGATGACCTCCGGCTCCACCCCGAGGATGTCCAGCACCCCGCGCACGAAGTCCTCGCGGTTCTCGGCGTCCCGGGAGGCGGAGGTGGCGACGAAGCGGACCCGCTCGGCGCCGTGCTCCTTGATGATCCCGGCGTACTCGCGGCAGGCGGCGAAGGTGCGCTCCAGCGCCTGTGGAGCGAGCCGGCCGGTGCGGTCCACGTCCTGGCCGAGCCGCACGATCGTCATCCGGCGGTCCAGCTCGGTCAGCTCCCCCGTCGCCGGGTCGGCGTCGGCGACCAGCAGCCGGATGGAGTTCGTACCGCAGTCGACGGCGGCCACACGGGTCACTTCGCGTCCTCCTCGGGGGTGTCCACGGTCACGCAGGCGCCCTTGCGCCACCACTCCGGCAGCATCGCCAGGGCCTCGTCGCCGAGCGGGTTCACGCCCGGGCCGGCGGCCAGCGAGTGGGCGACGAGGACGTGCAGGCACTTCACCCGGTCGGGCATGCCGCCCGCGCTCGGGAAGCCCTGGAGGACGTCGATCTCGTCCCGGCGCCGGATGTAGTCCTCGTGCGCGGCCCGGTAGGCGGCGGCCAGCTCCGGGTCGCTCTGGAGGCGCTCGGTCATCTCCTTCATCACGCCGTTCGCCTCCAGCGTGCCGATGGCGGAGGACGCCTTCGGGCACGTCAGGTAGTACAGCGTCGGGAAGGGCGTGCCGTCGGGCAGGCGCGGCGCCGTCTCCACGACGTCCGGCTGACCGCACGGGCAACGGTGCGCGATGGCCCGCAGGCCCCGCGGCGGGCGGCCCAGCTGCTGCTTGAAGGCCTCTACGTCCGCGTCGGTGGGCTCGGTGCGCGGAGTGGGCGGCGGAGGGGTTTCCATGACTGGGTGTCGGAGACTTTCTGTCGGTTCACTGGTCGGAGGCGTCGGACTTGTCGACGCCGTCCCAGACGTTCGCGTACCAGGGCCGGCCGGCGGCCCCGAGGTCGGCGCGGGACTGTCTGGCCGCGCCGGGGTCGACGACCACGTACCCGGTCTCGCCGGGCCGTACGTAGTGCAGCCGGCGGCGGATCTGCTGCTCGGCGTAGGCGTCGTCCTGCCAGCGCGCCTTGAGGTCGCGCAGCCGCTCCACCCTTTCCCGGGCCTGCCGCTGCTCGCGCTGGAGGTCGGCGATCTCCGCGCGCTGGGAGACGTACTGCCGCATCGGGTAGGCGAGGGCGACGACCATCGTGCACAGCACCAGCGCCAGCAGCGCCGCCCGGCCGGTGAGCCGGGAGCGGCGGGCCTGCCGTTTGGTCTGCGAGCGGTAGACGCGGGCCGCGGTCTGCTCGCCGAGCAGCCTGATCCTGGTCGCGGTGGAGAACCGGTCACGGTCCTTCACGCCCATCTTCCCCGCCTCCCGTCACACGCGCGTACGTCCCCGGACACGGTACGGGACCGGGTACGGGGACGTACGTACGACTGGCTGGGACTCGGCCCGGGTTGGCCGGCTCAGCCCTTGAAGCGCGGGAAGGCGGAGCGGCCGGCGTACACCGCGGCGTCGTCGAGGATCTCCTCGATGCGCAGCAGCTGGTTGTACTTGGCGACGCGCTCGGAGCGGGCCGGGGCGCCGGTCTTGATCTGGCCGCAGTTGGTGGCGACGGCCAGGTCGGCGATGGTGACGTCCTCGGTCTCGCCGGAGCGGTGGGACATCATGCACTTGTAGCCGTTGCGCTGGGCCAGCTCGACGGCGTCCAGGGTCTCGGTCAGCGAGCCGATCTGGTTGACCTTGACCAGCAGGGCGTTGGCGGCGCCCTCCTCGATGCCGCGGGCGAGGCGCTCGGGGTTGGTGACGAACAGGTCGTCGCCGACCAGCTGCACCTTGTCGCCGAGCTTGGCGGTGATGGTCTTCCAGCCCTCCCAGTCGTCCTCGAAGAGCGGGTCCTCGATGGAGACCAGCGGGTACGCCTCGACCAGCTCGGCGTAGTACTCGGTCATCTCGGCGGCGGTGCGGTTCTTGCCCTCGAAGACGTACGAGCCGTCCTTGTAGAACTCGGACGCGGCGACGTCGAGCGCCAGGGCGATCTGCTCGCCGGGGGTGTAGCCGGCCTCCTTGATCGCCTCGAGGATGAGGTCGAGGGCCTCGCGGTTGGAGCCGAGGTTCGGGGCGAAGCCGCCCTCGTCGCCGAGGCCGGTGGACAGGCCCTTGTTCTTCAGGACCTTCTTCAGGGTGTGGTAGACCTCGGCGCCCCAGCGCAGCGCCTCGGAGAAGGACTCCGCGCCGATCGGGGCGATCATGAACTCCTGGATGTCCACGTTGGAGTCGGCGTGCGAGCCGCCGTTCAGGATGTTCATCATCGGCACCGGCAGCAGGTGCGCGTTCGGGCCGCCCAGGTAGCGGAAGAGCGGCAGGTCGCTGGCCTCGGAGGCGGCGTGGGCGACGGCGAGCGAGACGCCGAGGATGGCGTTGGCGCCGAGGGAGCCCTTGTTGTCGGTCGCGTCCAGGTCGAACATGGCCTGGTCGATCAGGCGCTGCTCGGTGGCGTCGTAACCGACCAGCTCCGGGCCGATCTGCTCGATGACGGCGAGGACGGCCTTCTCGACGCCCTTGCCCTGGTAGCGGTTCGGGTCACCGTCGCGCAGCTCGATGGCCTCGAAGGCGCCGGTCGAGGCGCCGGACGGCACGGCGGCACGACCCGTGCTGCCGTCGTCGAGGCCGACCTCGACCTCGACCGTGGGGTTGCCTCGGGAGTCCAGGATTTCCCGGGCTACGACGACGTCGATGGACGGCACGAGCATCTCCTTCTTGGATGTGACGCTGGAAGTGCGGGGCTGGTGTGCCTTGCGACTAGAGCCTAACCGTCCCGGGCCGCTCGGCCGTCGACCGACCGCCCCGTGGACAGAGCGACGGTACCTTTTGTTTCCGCTCGAAACAAAGGGTTCCGGATCATTCCGGGGCCCCGGGCGCCGGGCCGGACGCGGAAAACCCCGCCCCGGCGCGTACGGGGGAGGACGCGCCGGGGCGGGGAGCCCGTGGGGACGGGGGGTGGCCCGCAGGGGGCCTTGGGGGGCCGTCCGGGACAGGGCGGGCCCGGGGGCCCGTGCCCGCCGGGATGTGCGGGCCGTGGGGCCCGGGGGCTACTTCAGGTGGAGCTGCTGGCCCGGGTAGATGAGGTCGGCGTCCTGGACGATGTCCTTGTTCAGCTCGAACAGCTTCTGCCAGCCGCCCGCGACCTTGTGCTCCGCGGCGATGGTGCTGAGCGTGTCGCCCTCGACGACCTTGTACTCGCCGTCGCCCTTCTTGACCTTCTTGCCGGTCGGGGTGGTGACGGTCTTGCCGGCGCCGCCGGTGCTCTTGCCCGAGCCCGTGCCCGTACCCGTGCTCTTGGGCGCGGAGGCGGCCGGGCGCTCGGCGGAGCGGGAGGCGGCCTGCCGGTCGGCGGAGCGGGTGGTGGTGCCCGAGTCCTGGGTGGACGGGGCCGACGGTGCGGACGGCGCCGGGGCGGAGCCGTTGTAGGAGCTGCTCGACAGGCCGGTGCCGCAGACCGGCCAGGCGCCCTTGCCCTGCGCGGCGAGGACCTTCTCGGCCACGGCTATCTGCTGCGACTTGCCCGCCTTGTCGGCGGTGGCGGCGTACTGCGTGCCGCCGTACGCGGCCCAGGTGGAGGCGGAGAACTGCAGACCGCCGTAGTAGCCGTTGCCGGTGTTGATGGACCAGTTGCCGCCGGACTCGCACTGGGCGACCGCGTCCCACTGGGAGGCGGTGGCGGCGGAGGCGTTGCCGGCCGCCATCAGCGGGGCGGCGACGGCGGCGCCGGTGACACCGGCGAGCGTGATGGCGCGGACGGCCTTGGACGGACGACGGTGCTTGCCCTTGCCGGTAAACAGCATGGATCGATTCCCCTCACCGACGCCTGCGAGGTGAGCTGTCGGGTTCGGGCCGGTTGAGTTGCCCGGCCGCGTCCGGCGCTTTCGCGACGACGCGGCTTCACCCCCAGCCGGTCCGGCATCAACTGCCGGCCCCGGCACCTACCTTGGGTCCCCCGCTCCTGCCTACGGCGCTTGACGCGACGACTGTTCCCGGGCGATCCGCCGGCAGGATTCGGCGTGGCGGATGCCGGGGCCCGTGGTGACGAGCGGCCTCGACCGTAGGCAGGTGATCGCCGGAATTTCAAAGACGATCAGGGCTTCTGAGACTCATCCCACACTTTCGCCAAATCGGACATTAAGGCGTTAAGTGGGGCGTCAAGTCCCGCTATTCCGCGCCCGTTTCGCCCTGGACATTCAGGGTCTGACCGGCGGTGATGTGATTCGGGTCGGCGCCGATGGCCTTCTTGTTGCCGGCGTACAGCGCGTGCCACCCGCCGTCGACGTCAAGGGAGTCGGCGATGGAGGACAGCGAGTCGCCCCGGCGGACGGTGTAGGTGTCCGCCTCCCGGGAGGCGTGACGGCCGGGGGAAGCGGCGCTCTGACCGCTCGTCAGGCCTTCGTCCGCGCTCGGGCCCCGGTGGCGTCCGCCGGTGGATACCGCGCCGGTGTCGACCAGGCTCCAAGACCCGGCCGCCTGCTGCGGATTGCTCACCGTCCCGGCGTCCGGGGTGGCCGTCGGGGAACCACCGGGGTAGTGGGAGTCGCCGGTGTCCGGCGTGGGGGACTTGTCGGACTTGGCGGTGTCGGTACCGGTGGAACCGGGGGCCTTGCCCGCGTCCTCGCCCGTCGCCTTGCCCGCGCCTTCGCCGGCGGCCTTGCCCGCGTCCTCGTGGCCCTTGTCGGCCTTGTCGCCCTTGTCCCGCTTGGTGGACGGCGTGCCGGCCGGGTCCGAGGAGGAGCCGGATCCCGGGTCGGCGGTGGAGCCGGTGGAGGGCGACGCGTCCGGGAGGCCGGACGGGTCGGAGGTTCCGGGAGTCTTCGGCGTACCGGAGTCGCCGGCCGGTCCGGACGCGTCCGTGGAAGCGCCGGTGCCACCGGAGCCGCCGACGCCCGTGTCGACGTCCATGGACCCCGAGTCCCGCGTCAGGCCGGACAGCAGGGCGCAGGTGGCCCAGGGGGCGGTGCCCCGGGCGGCCAGGATCTTCTCGGCGACGGCGATCTGCTGCTGGCGGCTGGCCTGGTCGGGGCTGGCCGCGTACTGGCCGCCGCCGTACTTGTCCCAGTCGTCCTGCGAGATCTGCAGGCCGCCGTAGTACCCGGTTCCGTTGTCCGCGCTCCAGGAGCCGCCGCTCTCGCACTCGGCCACCTTGTCCCACGTGGTGCCGTCGGCCGCGTTGGCGCTCGCCGCGCCGAGGAGCGGGATGGCGATGGCGGAGCCGGTCACTCCGGCCGCGACGAGGAGGGCCGGAGCCTGGCGGGGGCGACGGTGTCGACCGTTCCCGGAGAGCATGCAGAAGCCTTTCGAGCGACAGCAGGACCGGCGCGGCGGTTGGAGCCGCTCGCCGCGCTGATGGGTGAACGTATCGGCAGACGATCACTTGTCACAAGTTCATGCCGCACAGATCACGTGAAGATCACAGCGTTGAGGAACTGTCACCTTCCTCTGGAGGGCGTGTGTTCAAACGGTCGGCGTGAACTCCACGGGCAGGGTGCGCAGGCCGCGCATGATGAGTCCGCCGCGCCAGCGCAGATCGGCCGGATCGGCGGCGAGCCGCAGGTCGGGCAGGCGGGTGAACAAGGTGGCCAGCGCGGTCTGGCCCTCCAGCCGGGCGAGCGGGGCGCCCAGGCAGTAGTGGATGCCGTGGCCGTACCCGAGGTGCTGGTTGTCGCGGCGGCCGAGGTCCAGCACATCCGGGTCGGCGAACCGCTCCGGGTCCCGGTCGGCGGCGGCGAGGACGACGAGCACCGGGTCGCCCGGCGCTATGTCCTGCCCGCCGATGGTCAGCGGCTCGGTGGCGAACCGCCAGGTGGCCAGCTCCACCGGGCCGTCGTAGCGCAGGAGTTCCTCGACGCCCGTCTCCAGCAGGTCTCGTTCGCCGCGGGCCAGGGAGTCCTGGAGCCGGTCGCGCTGGCCGGGGTGGGTGAGCAGGGCGTAGGTGCCGTTGCCGATGAGGTTCACGGTCGTCTCGAAGCCGGCGAACAGCAGGATGAAGGCCATCGCGGCGGCCTCGTTCTCGGTGAGGTGCTCACCGTGGTCGGAGGCGCGGATGAGGCCGGAGATGAGGTCCTCGCCGGGCGCGGGCGTGGCGGACAGCGCCTCGCGCTTCTTGTGGATCAGCTCGGCGAGATAGCCGCGCATCTTCTTCACGGACCGCGCGACCCCGCCCCGGGGTCCTCCCCCGTGCCGGATCATCATGCCCGCCCAGTCCCGGAAGTCGTCCTGGTCCTCGCGCGGGACGCCGAGCAGGTCGCAGATGGCGTAGATGGGCAGCGGGAAGGCGAACTCGTGGATGAGGTCGGCGGAGCCGGTCTTCACGAACCGGTCGATGAGCTGGTCGGTCAGCTCCTGCACCCGCGGGGCGAACTCGGCGACCCGGCGCGGCGTGAACGCCTTGCTGACCAGCCTGCGCAGCCGGGTGTGGTCCGGCGGGTCGATGTTCAGCAGGTGCGTCATCAGCTCGGCCTTGCGCTCGCCGGGGATACCGGTCTTGCCCTTGGCGTGCGCGGGCTCGTCGTGGTGGGCCGGGTTCTTGCTCAGCCGCTGGTCGGCCAGGGCCTGCCGGGCATCGGCGTACCGGGTGACCAGCCACGCCTCCACCCCGCTCGGCAGCCGGGTGCGGTGCACGGGGGCGTGCTCGCGCAGCCAGGCGTAGGCCGGGTACGGATCGGTGGCGAACTCCCACGTGAAGAGGGCGGGGGCCGGCTGGGAGGCGGGGCCCCGCTGGGGAGCGGGGGCCGGCTGGGGAGCGGGGGCCGGCTGGGGAGCGGGGGCCGGCTGGTCGGGGTGGTGCTGGTCGGTCACTCCTCGACCGTATCCGGCGTGGCGGGTGCCTCGCCGAGCGCCTTGAGCGCCTTCAGGGCGGCGGGGTGGCCCAGGTCCGCGGCCTTGCGGTACCAGGTGCGGGCCTCGTCCGGAGTGCCCTTCTTTTCCAGCAGGACGGCGAGGCGGTAGGCGGCGTAGGAGTCACCCCGCTCATAGCCCTTGAGGTAGTGATCGCTCGCTTCCTCCGCACGGCCCGCCTCCTCCAGCACCGCGCCGTAATGGGCATGGTCCAAGGGGTAGTGCTGACTGGGCGCGAAGTAGCCCAGGGTTTCCTCCAAGGGATCCGGCCGGTCGGCGTACTCGAGCATGTCGGCGGCCTCCTCGTCCCCGGCGTCGGCCGCGCGGCGGAGCCAGACGTGGCCGGTGACCCGCTCGTTCCACACCAAGTGACACATGCCGATGCTCCTGGCGACCTCGGCCCGCCCGGCGGCGGACGCCTTGTGGTACAGGTCCCACAGCCGGTCGGCCCCACCGCTGGTGAACAGCAGATCCGCCAGCAGGTGCAAGGCCTCCGGGTCCTTCTGCTCCGCGCCCGCCTCCAGCCACCGCACCGCGCGGTCCCGCAGCAGCTTCCCGAGCAGGGTCGCCGCGCCGCCGTCCCCGGCCCCGGCGGCCAGCTCCAGGAACGGCTCCGCCTCCCGGTCCTCCCCGCGCTCCGCCAGCAGCCGGCCGAGCCGCCCCGCCGCCTTCACCACACCGGCCTCGGCGGCCCTGCGGAACCAGGCCCCGGCCTCCTCGGCCGACCCCAGGCTCTCCTCCAGCAGCCCCATCCGGTACATCGCCGCCTTGTCCCCGCCCTCG
Organism: Streptomyces sp. WELS2; assembly: GCF_013870595.1. Lineage (GTDB taxonomy): Bacteria > Actinomycetota > Actinomycetes > Streptomycetales > Streptomycetaceae > Streptomyces. The sequence goes on from NZ_JACBWZ010000030.1 coordinate 21,244, forward strand.
GCCGCGTCCCGGAAGGCCGCGCGCGCCAGCGCCGCCACCGTCCGGAAGTCGTACGCCTCGTTCTCGCGCGCGACCTCCACCGCCCGCTGCCGCAGCGCCCCGCTCACCGGCGGAAGGCCGCCCTCCTGTTCCGCCATGTCCACGAGACAGGGCACGGGCTCCCACGCCCGCGGTCCGCGGCGCCACAGCAGCGGCAGCAGCCCGAACCGCTCCCCCGCCGCCCACGCCCAGGCGTCCGCCACCGGCTCCCGGTCCATCCCGGCGGGGACCTCCTGGGTCCGGTGCGCCTCCAGGACCAGGTCCTGCGGCAACGACCCCCTCAGTCCGCACCGGGCCAGGTCGATCGCCGCCCGCACCAGCGCGTACCCGCGTGGGTGGCGGCGCCGGGCCCGCTGGAAGTCCGCCCACAGCCGGGGTTCCACGGCGAGGTAGGCCGCGATGCCCTCCGCCCCGGCGCGGTAGGCCGCCCGGGCCGACCGTGGGTCCGCCGACTCCGCCGCCCGGGACCGCTCGGCGGCGGTCCACTCCCGGGGCAGCTCCACGATCCGCGCCAGGTCCAGCACCCGGCCGCGCGGGCCCTGCCGGTACTCGTCGTAGGCGTCCTCCCGGAGAGTGGCGAGTACGACAGTCCGCGCGCCGGCCAGCCGGGCCAGCAGCCGTGGCTCCAGACCGCCGTCGCCGAGGTGGCCGTCGAG
>NZ_JACBWZ010000300.1 GCF_013870595.1 Streptomyces sp. WELS2
CCCCGCCCGCACCAGCCGGGCGGTCACCGGGTCGGCCGCGAGCCGGGCCCGGTAGGCGGGCAGATGGGTGCCCAGCCAGGCATGCTCCCCGGGATGCGCGCCCTGCCCGGCGTGCAGCAGCTTCAGGCACGCGAAGGTCTCGGCGAGCGGAGAGACGACGAACCGGCTCCGGGCGAGCGTGTCGGCGTCGAGCTGCCACCACCCCACGGCCGCACCTCTCCCCCCGGGACTCCACGACGTACGACATCACGCGCGGTGCGTTCCGCGCGGTACGCAGCGCACGGGAGGTTCCGCACGGGACGTTCCGCGCCCGGCCTTTCGCGTGCGGGCGAAACGATAACGGGCGCCCGGCGGCCCGGCCGAGACTCCGGACCATGACCGGCTACCGATCCCTGTTCCGCACCCCGGAGTTCACCCCGCTCTTCCTCGGCACGGCCGCGCAGACCGCCGCCCAGACCATCGGCGGCCTCGCACTGGGCACGCTGGTGTACGGGGCGACGGGCTCCCCGCTGCTGTCGGCGGTGAGCATGTTCGGCCAGTCGCTCGCCCAGGCGCTGGGCGCGACGGTCCTGCTCTCCGGTGCCGACCGGCTGCCCCCGCGTACGGCGCTGTCGGCGATCGCCCTGGTCTTCGCGGCCGGTACGGCGGTCCAGGCACTGCCCGGCCTCCCGGCCGGCGCGCTCCTCGCCGTCCTCCTGCCGCTGGGCCTGGCCGCGTCGCTCGGCGGCGGGGTCCGCTGGGGCCTGCTGAACGAGATCCTCGGCAAGGACGGCTTTCTGCCCGGGCGTTCACTCTTCAACATGGTGAGCGGCCTCTCGCAGGTCGCCGGCTTCGCCACCGGCGGCGCCCTGCTCGCCGCCGTGTCCCCGCGCGCCTGCCTGCTGCTGGCGGCGGCCCTGTACCTGACGGCCGCGTCGGCCCTGCGGTTCGGCCTGACCGCCCGCCCGCCCCGCGCGGCCGGCCGACCCTCGGCGTCGGAGACCTGGCGCGTCAACGCCGCGCTGTGGTCGTCCCGGCCGCGCCGTCTGACCTACCTGGGCCTGTGGCTGCCGGGCGGAATGGTCGTCGGCTGCGAGTCGCTGTACGTGGCGTACGCCCCGCACGCGGCCGGCACCCTGTTCGCGTGCGGGGCGCTCGGCATGTTCGCCGGGGACGTGACGGTGGGCCGGCTGCTGCCCGCCGCCGTCCGCGCCCGCCTGGCCACCCCGCTGCTGCTCCTGCTGGCGACACCGTTCCTGATCTTCTGCGCGCACCCGCCGGTGCCGGTGGCGGCGGCCTGCGTGACCGTGGCGTCGGCCGGCTTCGGGGCGAGTCTGCTGCAGCAGGAGCGGCTGATGCGCCTGACCCCCGACACCATGGCCGGCCAGGCCCTCGGGCTGCACTCGGCGGGCATGCTGGCCCTCCAGGGCCTCAGCGCGACGACGGCGGGCACCCTGGGCCAACTCGCCTCACCCGCCACGGCGATGACGGCGATGGCGGCGGGCTCGCTCTGCGTCACCCTGACGCTGACCGCGGCGGCCCGCCGGCCGGGGGCCGGCCGGGAGGAGAGCCCGCTGCCTGTTCAGTGATGGATGGTCGTCTTGGCGACGACGATGATCAGACCGAGCGCCAGGTTCACCAGACCGGAGACCACCACCAGCCGGCGAGAGGCCCCGGCCCGCACGGCGGCGACGGTCGACCACATGACCTGCTCGAACAGCGCCACCCCCAGCGCGAACCATGCCGTTCCGGCAAGCCCGAGCCCCAGCAGGGGACTGATCGCCACCGCGATGGAGGGGGGAACGGCGGCCTGGACCACCGGCCACTCGTGCCTGGCCACCTGGCGCACCTCGCCCCAGCTCAGGAGCTGTCCGGGCGTCCGGTCCCCGGCCAGACGGGCGTACACATGGGCGGCCCAGAACACGATGCCGGTGACGAGGAGGAACAGCACGAGTCCGAGCCGGGAGAACGGACCGAACGCCGCCGTCCCGGCGATGACGGACGCGGCCAGGAGCGCACCGTAGATCGCACCCGCGTAGTCGGTCCGCGGCTGATCCGGACGGTGCTCCGCGGCACCGCCGCCCGGTGTGGGGACGCTGGGCACATCTCCATGATTGCCGGGACCACGGCCCAGCGCACGACGAAGGCCGTGGGCCGAGCCCCTGAGCGCACCTTTCGCCTCCGTGCCTCCGGGCAGGAGGGGGCCTTTTCGTCGTGCCCGGTACCCTGCCCGCATGATTCGTGCGGTGATCTTCGACGTCGGCGAGACCCTCGTCCGTGACGATCGCTACTGGGCGTCGTGGGCCGACTGGCTGGACGTCCCCCGGCACACGCTGTCCGCGCTCGTCGGGGCCGTCGTCGCGCAGGGTCGCGACAACGCCGACGCCCTCCGCCTCGCCCGCCCCGGCATCGACGTCGCAGCCGAGTACCGGGCACGCGAGGCCGCCGGCCGCGGCGAGCACCTGGACGACAGCGACCTGTACGACGACGTCCGTCCCGCCCTGGCCGAGCTGCGCCGTCTTGGCGTCCGGGTCGTCATCGCCGGGAACCAGACCGCTCGCGCGGGTGAGCTGCTGCGCGCCCTCGACCTGCCCGCGGACGTGGTCGCGACATCCGGGGAGTGGGGTGTGGCCAAGCCTCAGCCCGAGTTCTTCCGGCGGGCCGTCGAGGCCGGGCAGGCCTCGCCCGGTGAGACGCTGTACGTCGGCGACCACCCCGCCAACGACACGATTCCCGCGACGGCGGCCGGACTGCGTACTGCTCATCTGCGGCGCGGTCCGTGGGGGCACCTATGGGCAGCCGACCCGGATGTCGTGGCGGCTGCGGACTGGAGAATCGACCGCCTCACGGAACTTCCGGCGCTCGTCGCCCAGTAGCAGCCCATCACTCTGTCACGGTGCCGCTACTGTTCGAGGCGGACGCACCGAACGGAGCCCGTATGCCCACCTCCACAGCCATCGAGGTCGGCCGCCGCGTTGCCACCATCCGCCGTACCCGCCGGATGACCCAAGCTGCCCTTGCACGCGCTGCTTTCGTCTCCCTGGCCACCATCAAGGCCATCGAACGCGGGGCCCGCTCGCCCAGCGACGACACCCTCGATTCGATCGCCGCAGCGCTCGCCGTCGACCCGAGCCGCATCATCACCGGCAGCACGCGCACCGACAGCCGGGTGCACGCCTCCATCCCCGCCATCTCCGCCGCGATCGCCGCCTACGACATCCCTGCCGACGTCCCGCCGCTCCCGCTGCACCAACTCGCGGCCGAGGTGACTCAGTTGACCGAGTGGAGACTGGCCGCACAGTACGCCCGCATCGCCGAGCACGCCCCCCGGCTCCTCACCCGCTCCATGACCGCGCTGCACCACTGCACCGGCGCGGACCGGCTGCATGCCGCTCGACTCCTCGCCGCCACCGCCAGGTCAGCGGACGCGGTCGCGTACAAGTTCGGGCACTGGGACCTGTCAGCCAGGCTCGTCGATCTGATGCGATGGGCGGCCGACCAGACCGAGGACCGCATCGCCCAGGCCACCGCCGCCTACGTCCGTACGGAAACGTTCTTCGCCGCACGTGCCCACGCCCAAGGCCTCGCCGCTCTGGAACGCGCCATCGACGCGAGTCCCAGCCCGATCGGCCGGAAGACGACCGCAGCCCGCGGCGCCCTGCATATGCGAGCGGCCGTCATCGCCGGCCGCGCCGACGACTCCGAGGCCGCAGAGCACCACCTGGCGGAAGCCCGTCGACTCGGTGACACCATTCCCGAGGCCGACTACGACGGCACCCGGTTCGGCCCCGACTCCGTGCGTGCCCACGAGGTGTCCGTCGCGGTCAGCCTTGGCCGTGATCACATCCGGACAGCCCTGGACGTCGCCGAGGAGTGGACCCCGCCGGACTCCATGCCGGCGGAACGCCGATCCGGGTTCTGGATCGAGCTGGCGCGAGCGCAGGTGTGGGCGGGACGCCCGGACGACGCGTTCGAGTCGCTGAAGGTCGCCCGGTTCATCGCACCGCAGCACACTCGTGAGCACCCGTGGGCACGGGAGGCCGCGGCCACTGTTCGCCGGCTGAAACGCGCGGACGCCGAGTCGCTGACCGCGTTCACCGAGTGGATCGGCGCCGTCTGAGGGGATACACGCTGTATCCCTTGCAGCCCTTGTCGCGGTCCATCCTCTGTCCGTCGAAGACAGACGGCAGGTGGAGGCCAGGATGCGAAGTTGCAGCGAGCCGCTGTTCAAAATTGCCGGACCCGTCAGTATCGCCCGGCTCCACGGGCGGGCCTGCTGGCACTGTGGCGCGGTCGCCCGGGGGATGAAGGCAGTGGGCCGGGTCCAGCGAAGCGCCGGCCGGCGGGTGTGGACTGTCGTGTCGTGTGGCTGTCACCTGAAGCCGGAGATGGCGCTGACGAGCGAGGGGCGTGTCCAGTGACCCCGTTCCGGCAGGACTGTTGGTGACGGCCATGGCATGGGAGCCGCAGCTGCCGCAGGTCCGCGTACTGTGCCGCGAGCCGGCATCCGTGCCGGCCGCGAGGCACTTCGTGGTCGACATCTCGAGAACTGGGGCCTGGTCGGCGTGCTGGACGATGCCGCCCTGGTCGTGACCGAGCTGGTGACCAACGCGTTCGGGCACACCGGGACACCGAGCGTGCGGGTCGTTGTGCGCCGGGTGCCGTCGGACGCGGTCCGGGTCGTCGTCATCGACAAGCGTCCTGAGCTTTGGCCCGCTCTCCGGTCCGCGAGGCCTCTTGACGGCGGAGGACGCGGCCTGGCCCTGGTGGAGGCCGTGACGACGGCGTGGGGCTGTACCCGATCGTCCCGGGAGAAATACGTCTGGGCCGACTTGAAGGTGGCGAAGGGTGCTTGAGATGCCGGCTCCGAGCACACGTCTGATGGTCATCCCCGCCATGCTGGTGCCGCACATCCCGTTGCCGCGCTTGGAGCTTCTGTCCGAGGCCCGGACGCGGGGCGCCGAGTGCGTCTGGGGTGGCGAACGGTTGACCATCGAGACGGCCATCGACCTCGGCAAGCACGTGGACGACGGGTTCAGCTGGTTTCCGCGCGCCTGCCTGCGCTGTACCCGGAGCGCCGTACGGGCCGCGCGCGACACACACCCCGATCGGTGCACCGAATGCAAGGGCCTTGCCGCCCTGTGCGACACCCGGCGCGCCCTGCACGAACTCCTGCGGGAACTACGCCGATGACCGACACCGGCCCCATCCGTGCCGTGCGGTACCGGGACGGCGTTCCGGTACCGTTCATCACCGCCTGGACCAAGGAAGAGATCCCGATCCAGGAGCTGGTCAAGGTCCACCGCTCCCCGGCGACGTTCCTTGGCCTCCGGGACGAGACCGACGTAGAGCGGCAGTTCGGAGTGTCCTGGATGCGCATGCCGGCCACGCGGGGCGGCCGGCCGCAGCACGGCCTCGTCCACGCGCTGCGGCAGCGGCAGGCGATGAACCGTATGCTCTGCCGGCTCTGCGGCGGGCCAACGGTCGGCACCCGGAAGGACGAGTGGACACTCTTTCTCGCGGCCGGCGCAGACGGCCACCCGCTCCTGAACGGGGAACGGACGGAGTCTCCACCCGTGCACGCGGTGTGCGCCCGGCTCGCCGTCGAGCACTGCCCGCCGCTGCGCCACCGTGGCTGGACGGCGGCCCTCGTACGGCGCACGCCGGTCTGGGGAGTGGCCGGGTACGTCTACGATCCGCTCACCCTCGAACGGCTGCCGGGCTCTCCCGCGCATCGGGACGGCATGCACCGCGTCCGAGCGAGGACAGAGCGTGGGGGTTGCTCACTTCTGCGTTGACCTGGGCAAACACCGTGATCGTGTAGGAGATTTCCAGAAGACCGGACCACATGGCGAGTGTCTGTTCAGGCTGCTGCCCGCCCGGACCACGAGAAAGGCCCCGGACCCTCTGGCCTGAGAGTCCCGGGGCCTGACACGCTGGGATCACTTACGGCGCTTGCGTGCCTTCGCCTTGCGTTCGGCTTCCTTGCGCTTCTCGATGGTGTACGACGACCACTCGCCACGATGCAGGTTGCATCGCGACGCACCGACCATTGCCAGCCGCCGGCACCGAGTGCCCTTCTCCGTCAGCGCTCCACACCTGGACTGCGTACGAGCCACGTCTCCAACCCCTGGTCTTCGACCCTCGTGCGGACCAGTGCAGGATGGCCGGGCACGTGTCCCCTGCGGAAGGCGCACTGCTTCGCGCAGTGGTGCACGGCGGCCCGAGGAGGGTTGCTCGGGGGCGCACGCTTTCCAAGCGTGGGCTGTGGGCCGGGGCGTTCACCTGCGTCCACGCGAGGCTGTCCTCCGGGAGCGGGCCGGCGTCCGGTCCTGTCTGAACGGCCGTGAACCGGGCTGGATGAGACGGAAACTGAGGCAGTGGCGCCGGGCTGGCTGCTTCACTCCTCCCCAGGCGGGATGAGGCGATCGGCGCTCTCAGCGTCGTCCACGTGTCCGTGGGCATCGACAGTGATCGGGGTGGCCCGTCCCTTGGCGGTAATCAGCCAGTCGCCCGCGTGTGGGAGACCGTCTTCAATGCCACGGTGGCTCCCAGGCTGCGATGATCTGTCAGCACATGACCAGTGACCGGGACCGGGCCATCGCGGGACCGGCTCGGAGCCGTGGTCCCGGGGCCGGTGGGGGAGCGGCCTCCGACACCTCCGACGGCATCTTGCGGGCCCGTAGTGGGCCGTCCGTGGAAGGACCCTTGAACGTTGAAGGGCCAGCCGGGAGGAAACCCCTCCTGAGCTGGCCCTTCTCTCTGTGCCCCCGGCAGGATTCGAACCTGCGACACCCGCTTTAGGAGAGCGGTGCTCTATCCCCTGAGCTACGAAGGCCGGGTGGTGATCGACCGGTGATGGTCGGGTCGCCGTCGTCAGTGTAGCGGGTGGTGTGCTCGGTGTACCGGGGGTGCGGCCGAGCGGGGGCCGGGGCTGTTCCGGGCGTGGATAGGGTGGGGCCCCGT
>NZ_JACBWZ010000301.1 GCF_013870595.1 Streptomyces sp. WELS2
GCCTCGCGGACCTCCGCGAGGAGCGTCAGCAGCCCGGTGCCCGCGCCGTCGTTCTCGGGCGAGTCGCGGTGGGTGCCCTGGTGGCCGCCGGCCTCCACGCCCTGCGCGATCACCGCGTCCGCGCCGGCCTCCTCGACCGCCCGGGCCTCCTCCGCGGTGGTGGCGGTGACCAGGGTGAGGGTGCCGGCCCGGCGCAGCCGCGCGAGATCCTCGCGGTCCGGCACGCCGAAGTGGAAGGAGACCACCGGAACCGGGTCGTCGAGCAGGACGGCGAGCTTGGCGTCGTAGCCGTCGTCCCGGCCGCAGTCCGGATCGCCCAGCTCCGTCTCGTACCAGGCGGCCTCGCCGGCCAGCTGGTGGGCGTAGACCTCGACGGCGCCGGACTCCGCGAGCTCGGGCTGCGGCATGAACACGTTGACGCCGAACGGGCGGTCCGTGAGCCCGCGCAGCCGCTTGATCTCCTGGTACATCCCGTCGGCGGTCTTGTACCCGGCGGCGAGGAACCCGAGGCCGCCGGCCTCGCAGACGGCGGCGGCGAGCTGCGGGACGGAGACCCCGCCCGCCATGGGTGCCTGCACGATCGGGAGGGGAAGGAGATCGGTCAGCGCGGAGGACATGACCGCATGGTGTCACGTCCGCCGGACCGGCAGGAATCGGGGCATCCCCTGGAAGAACCCCGAGGCGCCCCCGGCACGACCCGGAGGCGCCCGCGTGGCTCAGCGGCCGTTGAACGCGTCCTTCAGCCGCGAGAACAGCCCCTGCTGCCCCGGCTGGAACTGGCCCTGGGGCCGCTCCTCGCCGCGCAGCTTGGCCAGTTCGCGCAGCAGGCGCTCCTGCTCGGGGTCCAGCTTGGTCGGGGTCTGCACCTCGACGTGCACGATCAGGTCGCCCCGGCCGCCGCCGCGCAGATGCGTGACGCCCCGGTTGTGCAGCGGGATCGACTGGCCGGACTGGGTGCCGGGCCGGATGTCGACCTCCTCCATGCCGTCCAGGGTCTCCAGCGGGACCTTGGTGCCGAGCGCCGCGGCCGTCATCGGGATGGTGACCGTGCAGTGCAGGTCGTCGCCGCGCCGCTGGAAGGTGGGGTGCGGCAGCTCGTGGATCTCCACGTACAGGTCGCCGGCCGGGCCGCCGCCGGGGCCGACCTCGCCCTCGCCCGCGAGCTGGATCCGGGTGCCGTTGTCGACACCGGCCGGGATCTTCACGGTGAGCGTGCGGCGCGAGCGGACGCGGCCGTCGCCGGCGCACTCCGGGCACGGGGTCGGCACGACCGTGCCGAAGCCCTGGCACTGCGGGCACGGCCGGGAGGTCATGACCTGGCCCAGGAAGGACCGGGTGACCTGCGAGACCTCGCCCCGGCCGCGGCACATGTCACACGTCTGGGCGGACGTGCCGGGGGCCGCGCCCTCGCCGTTGCAGGTGTTGCAGACGATGGCCGTGTCGACCTGGATGTCCTTGGTCGTCCCGAAGGCCGCCTCGTCCAGCTCCACCTCGATCCGGATCATCGCGTCCTGGCCGCGCCGGGTGCGCGAGCGCGGCCCGCGCTGCGACGCCGTACCGAAGAACGCGTCCATGATGTCGGAGAAGTTGCCGAAGCCGCCGGCCCCGAAGCCGCCCGCGCCGGCACCGCCGGACTGCGACAGCGGGTCGCCGCCGAGGTCGTAGACCTGCTTCTTCTGCGGGTCCGACAGCACCTCGTAAGCGGCGTTGATCTCCTTGAACCGCTCCTGGGTCTTCGGATCCGGGTTGACGTCCGGGTGCAGCTCGCGCGCGAGCCTCCGGAACGCCTTCTTGATCTCATCCTGCGACGCGTCGCGGCGCACGCCGAGAACGGCGTAGTAGTCCGTGGCCACTTACGACTCCGCCAGGATCTGTCCGACGTACCGTGCCACTGCGCGTACCGCTCCCATCGTTCCCGGGTAGTCCATGCGGGTCGGTCCGACCACGCCGAGCTTGGCAACCGCCTCGCCGCCCGAACCGTAGCCGACCGACACGACGGACGTGGAGTTGAGTCCCTCGTGGGCGTTCTCGTGGCCGATGCGCACGGTCACGCCCGGGTCCTTCGCCTCGCCGAGGAGCTTGAGGAGCACGACCTGCTCCTCCAGCGCCTCCAGGACGGGCCTGATCGTGAGGGGGAAGTCGTGCCCGAAGCGGGTGAGATTGGCGGTACCGCCGATCATCAGCCGCTCCTCGTTCTCCTCCACGAGTGTCTCCAGCAGGGTGGAGAGCACCGTGGAGACCGTACCTCGGTCCTCCGGCTCGAAGGCGTCCGGCAGGTCCTCGACCAGCTTCGGCACATCGGCGAACCGGCGGCCCGCGACCCTGCTGTTCAGCCTGGCCCGCAGATCCGCCAGCGATGCCTCGCCGAACGGGGCCGGGCAGTCGACCATACGCTGCTCGACCCGGCCGGTGTCGGTGATCAGCACGAGCATCACGCGCGCCGGGGCGAGCGAGAGCAGCTCCACGTGCCGGACCGTGGACCGGGTCAGCGAGGGGTACTGCACGACGGCGACCTGCCGGGTCAGCTGCGCGAGCAGCCGCACCGTGCGCGCCACGACGTCGTCGAGGTCGACGGCGCCCTCCAGGAAGTTCTGGATCGCCCGCCGCTCGGGCGCGGTCATCGGCTTCACGCCCGCGAGCTTGTCCACGAACAGGCGGTAGCCCTTGTCGGTGGGGATGCGCCCCGCGCTGGTGTGCGGCTGCGCGATGTACCCCTCCTCCTCCAGGGCCGCCATGTCGTTGCGGACGGTGGCCGGGGAGACGCCGAGGTTGTGCCGCTCGGTGAGCGCCTTGGAACCGACCGGCTCCTCGGTGCCCACGTAGTCCTGGACGATCGCGCGCAGTACCTGAAGCCTGCGTTCACTCAGCATTCGCGCGCACCTCCAGCACGTCGTCCCTCGTCCCATCGGGTCGTCCGCCTGGCACTCTTCCCACGCGAGTGCCAGCATTCCCGGGCCCAGTGTACGGCCGTCGGGTACACCCGGGGCAAGGTCGGGGCGCCGCACCGGGTCCTACGGCTAGCGTCGCGGTATGAGCGTGACTTGGGAAGAGCTGGGGTGGGAGCGGCTGGCGGCCGGGGTGGGGCGGTGCCGGCTGCCGGGCTGGGACTGCACGGCGGGGCTGGTCGTGGGCGAGGGGACGGCGCTGCTCGTGGACGCCGGTTCCAGCCTGGCGGAGGGGGCCCGGCTGCGCGCGCGGGCCGAGGAGCTGGCGGGTGGCCGTGTGACCCATCTCGCGCTCACCCATCCCCACTTCGACCACGTCCTCGGCGCGGCGGTGTTCGCCGGGGCGGAGGTGTACGGGGCGGTCGGCCTGGACGCGGTGTTCGCGTTCGAGCGGACGGAGCTGCGGCTGGACGCGGTACGCAACGGGCTGCCGGTCGCCGACGCCGACGAGGCGGTGGACGCGCTGGTCACACCCCGGCACCTGGTGTCCGGCGAGTGGACGCTGGACCTCGGAGGCGGCCGCCAGGCGCTGCTGGCCAACGTCGGTCCGGGCCACACCGCCCACGACCTCGCGGTGCTGCTCCCCGGCTCCCCGGAGGTCGTCTTCTGCGGCGACCTGGTGGAGGAGTCCGGCGAGCCCCAGGCCGGCCCGGACGCGGTCCCCGCCCGCTGGCCGGACGCCCTGGACCGGCTGCTGTCGCTGGGCGGCGAGGACGCGGTGTACGTGCCCGGTCACGGGGCGGTGGTGGACGCGGCGTTCGTCCGGCGTCAACGGGACGAGCTGGCGGCACGGTTCGGCGTGATCTGAACGGCGTTCCGGTTCGGATTCCGGCGTGTCGCGCTTGTCACGGCACCGCTTCTCCTATCGTCATCCGAATGCGCCCACCCGTCTCCCGCCACCGCCCTTCCAGCGAGGGCCCCTCGGGCCCGCGCCCTCGTGTGTACTCGCCCGATCTGACCCCTCCCTGGAAGAAGAAGCCGCAGCCGGCGCCGGAGGTGGCCGCGGAGCCGGGCCTGGTGGTGGAGGAGGCCGGTACCGGGTTCTGCGGCGCGGTGATCCGCTGCGAGGCGGGCACGGTGACCCTGGAGGACCGCTTCGGCAAGCACCGCGTCTTCCCCCTGGAACCGCGCGGCTTCCTGCTGGAGGGCAGGGTCGTCACCCTGGTCCGCCCGGCCCCGGCCCCGGCCCGTCCCGCCCGTACGGCGTCCGGCTCGATCGCCGTGCCGCAGGCACGCGCGCGCGTGGCCCGCGCCGGCCGCATCTACGTGGAGGGCCGGCACGACGCCGAGCTGGTCGAGAAGGTCTGGGGCGACGATCTGCGCGTCGAGGGCGTGGTCGTGGAGTACCTGGAGGGCGTGGACGACCTGCCGGCCGTCGTGGAGTCCTTCGCCCCGGGGCCGGACGCCCGCCTGGGCGTCCTGGTGGACCACCTGGTGCCGGGTACCAAGGAATGGCGCATCGCCCAGTCCGTCACCAGCGAGCACGCCCTGGTCGTCGGCCACCCGTTCATCGACATCTGGCAGGCGGTGAAGCCGGCCTCACTCGGCATCGAGGCATGGCCGACGGTCCCGAAGGGACAGGACTGGAAGACCGGGGTGTGCCGGGCACTGGGCTGGCCGGCGGAGAACACCGGCGCGGTCTGGCAGGCGATCCTGAAGCGCGTGGGGTCCTACAAGGACCTGGAACCGGAGCTGCTGGGCCGCGTCGAGGAACTGATCGACTTCGTCACGGGCAGCGGTGGGGCCTGACGTCGGGAAGGAGTGATCAGTCCACCAGGTCCCGTACCACCGCGTCCGCCAGGAGGCGGCCGCGCAGGGTGAGGACGGCGCGTCCCCGCTCGTACGGCCGCTGCTGGAGGAGTCCGTCCGTCAGGGCGCGGCGGGAGGCCGCGAGGCCCTCCTCCTTCAGGAGGGACAGGGGGACCCCCTCGCGCAGCCGCAGCTCGAGCAGGATCCGCTCGACGCGGCGGTCCTCGTCCGACAGGATCTCCCGGCCGGCGCCCGGGGAGCGGCCGTCGGCGAGCGCCGCCGCGTACGCGCCGGGGTGCTTCACGTTCCACCAGCGCACGCCGCCCACGTGGGAGTGCGCCCCCGGTCCGGCGCCCCACCAGTCGGCGCCGCGCCAGTACAGCTCGTTGTGCAGGCAGCGGCCCGCCTCGGAGGTGGCCCAGTTGGAGACCTCGTACCACTCGAAGCCCGCCCGGCTCAGCGTCTCCTCGGCGATCAGGTACCGGTCGGCGTGCACGTCGTCGTCGGTCATCGGGACCTCGCCCCGGCGGATCCGGCGGGCCAGCCGGGTGCCCTCCTCCACGATGAGCGCGTAGGCGCTGACGTGGTCGGGCCCGGCGCCGAGGGCGGCCTCCAGCGAGGCCCGCCAGTCGTCGTCGCTCTCCCCCGGCGTGCCGTAGATCAGGTCCAGGTTCACGTGCTCGAAGCCCGCCGCCCTGGCCTCCGCCACGCACGCCTCGGGGCGGCCGGGGGTGTGGGTGCGGTCGAGGACCCTCAGGACATGCTGCCGGGCGCTCTGCATGCCGAAGGAGATCCGGTTGAAGCCGCCCTCGCGGAGGGTGGCCAGATAGGCGGGGTCGACGGACTCCGGGTTCGCCTCCGTGGTGATCTCCGCGTCCGGCGCGAGGCCGAACTCCTCGCGGATCGCCCCCAGCATCCGTACCAGGTCCCCGGCGGCCAGCAGCGTCGGCGTACCGCCCCCGACGAACACCGTGCGGACCTCGCGCGGGTCGTCGCCCAGCACCTTCCGGGCCAGCCGGATCTCGTCGGTCAGCGTGTCCGCGTAGTTGTCCCGGGAGGCGAGCACTCCGCCGGTGCCGCGCAGCTCGGTCGCGGTGTAGGTGTTGAAGTCGCAGTAGCCGCAGCGGGTCGCGCAGTACGGGACGTGCAGATAGAAACCGAGCGGGCGGGCGGCGGCCCCGGCGAGCGCGGAGCCGGGCAGCGCGCCGTCGGCGGGGACGGGCTCGCCGTCGGGGAGTGCGGAAGGCATGCCTTCCATTGTCCAGCACCGCGGGCGGTGCCCGGCCGCCCGCGGACCGGGGGCGTCACTCGGCCTGGAGCACCAGCAGGGCCAGGTCGTCCCCGGGCAGGTCGGCGCCGAAGTCGTGGACCAGGCGGCGGATGCGCTCCGCGATCAGCTCGGCGTCGAGCCCGGCACAGCCGGACAGGGCGTGGGCGAGGCCGTCGCCGTCGTCGAACTGGCGGCTGCCGGAGCGCCGCTCGGTCACCCCGTCGGTGACGCACAGCAGGCTGTCACCGGAGCGCAGCTCCACGGTCTCGCTGGTGTACGTCTCGTCCTCCACCACACCGAGCAGGGTCTGCGGGCGGGCGACGGTGCGCACGGTGCCGTCCGGGGCGAGGACCAGCGGCAGCGGGTGACCGGCGGAGGCGAGGGTGCAGCGGACCCCGTCGGCGTGCGGGGTCAGCTCGCCGTAGAGGAGGGAGAGGAAGCGCGTCTGCGGGCCGTCCCCGAGGCCCGGCGGCCGGCCGCCGGCCGCGACCAGGGCGCGGGCCGCGGCGTCGGCGGCCTCGGTGGCGTCGTCCAGCAGCAGCTGGTTGAGGCGGTCCAGGACGTCGGCGACGCCGTACCCCTCGCGGGCGAGCAGCCGCAGCCAGGGGCGGGCGAGGCCGATCACCACGGCCGCCTCGGGGCCCTTGCCCTGGACGTCGCCGACGGCGAAGCACCAGCGTCCGTCGCCCGCCGGGAACAGGTCGTAGAAGTCGCCGCTGGGGCCGCCCTGGTCGCAGGGCTCGTAGACGAGCGCGCTGCGCACACCGGGGATCTCGGCGACCGCGCCGGGCAGCAGACCGCGCTGGAGCACGGCGCTGATGGTGGCCTGGCGGGCGTACTGGCGGGCCGCGCCGATGGCCAGGGCGACCCGTCGGCTCAGGTCCTCCACCAGGCCGGTGATCTCGTCGGGGAAGCCGGCCGGTTCGCACCGGCCGATGACCAGCGTGCCCAGCGGGCGGCCGCCCGC
>NZ_JACBWZ010000302.1 GCF_013870595.1 Streptomyces sp. WELS2
TCCGATGCGGGCGGGGCCGCCTGACCGGCGCGGAAGTCCAGCCGCCCGTCCGCGACGTCCACCGTGACCCGGCCGCCCTCGGAGACCGTGCCGTTCAGCAGCAGCCGGGACAGCTGGTTGTCCACTTCGCGCTGGATGGTGCGGCGCAGCGGCCGGGCGCCGTACTCGGGCTGGTAGCCGCGCTCGGCCAGCCAGTCCACGGCCGCGCGCGTGAACTCCACCGACACGCCCTGCCCCTCCATCAGCCGCCGGGTGCTCTCCAGCAGCAGATCGGTGATCCGCCGCAGCTGGTCGCCGGTGAGCTGCCGGAAGACCACGATCTCGTCGATCCGGTTGAGGAACTCCGGCCGGAAGTGCTCCCGCAGCGGCCGCAGGATGCGCTCGCGCCGCGCCTCCTCGTCGGCCTCGGTGCCACCCGGTCCGAACCCGATCCCGGTCCCGCGCCGGGTGATCGCCTCGGAGCCCAGGTTGCTGGTCATCACGATGACCGTGTTGCTGAAGTCCACCGTGCGGCCCTGCGAGTCGGTGAGCCGGCCGTCGTCCAGCACCTGGAGCAGGATGTTGAAGACGTCCGGGTGCGCCTTCTCCACCTCGTCCAGCAGGAGCAGCGAGTACGGGTGCCGGCGCACCACCTCGGTGAGCTGCCCGGCCTCCTCGTGGCCGACGTACCCGGGCGGGGCGCCCACCAGCCGGGAGACGGTGTGCCGTTCCTGGTACTCGCTCATGTCCAGCCGGACCATCCGGTCCTCGCTGCCGAACAGGGCCTCCGCCAGCGCCCGGGCCAGCTCGGTCTTGCCGACGCCGGTCGGGCCGAGGAAGAGGAAGCTGCCGATCGGCCGGCCGGGGCCGGCGAGCCCGGCGCGGGAGCGCAGCACCGCCTCCGAGACCACGGCGACCGCCTCCTCCTGGCCGACCACCCGCTGATGCAGGTGTTCCTCCAGGCCGAGCAGCCGCTCCTTCTCCTCCTCGGTCAGCCGGCTCACCGGGATGCCGGTCTGCCGGGACACCACCTCGGCGATGGCCTCCGCCGTCACCTCCAGCTGCCCCTCGTCGGCCTTCCCGTCCTCGCTGGCCGCCTCGATCCGCTGCTTCAGCCCGGTGATCCGGTCGCGCAACTGCTTGGCCTGCTCGTAGTCCTCGTCGGCGACCGCCTGGTCCTTGTCCCGGGCCAGCTGTTCCACCTCGCGCTCCATGGCGCGCACGTCCGTGCCCTTCGTGCCGGCGCCGAGCCGGACCCGGGCGCCGGCCTGGTCGATCAGGTCGATCGCCTTGTCCGGCAGCCGCCGGTCGGTGAGGTACCGGTCCGACAGCTCCACGGCGGCCATCAGCGCCTCGTCGGTGTAGCGGACCTGGTGGTGGGCCTCGTACCGGTCGCGCAGCCCGCGCAGGATGCCGATCGTGTCCTCCACCGTCGGCTCCGGCACCAGGACCGGCTGGAAGCGGCGGGCCAGCGCCGCGTCCTTCTCGATCCGGCGGAACTCCTCCAGCGTGGTCGCGCCCACGATGTGCAGCTCTCCCCGGGCGAGGGCGGGCTTGAGGATGTTCCCGGCGTCCATCCCGCCGCTGTCGCCGCCGGCCCCGGCGCCGACGACGGTGTGCAGCTCGTCGATGAAGACGATCAGCCGGCCGGAGTGGTCGCGGATCTCCTCCACGATGTTGTTCAGGCGCTCCTCGAAGTCGCCCCGGTACCGGGTGCCGGCCACCACCCCGGTCAGGTCCAGGGCGACCACCCGGCGCCCGGCCAGCACGTCCGGCACGTCCCCGTCGGCGATGCGCTCGGCCAGCCCCTCGACGATCGCCGTCTTGCCGACGCCCGCGTCACCGATCAGCACCGGGTTGTTCTTGCCGCGCCGGGACAGCACCTCGATGGTCTGCTCGATCTCGGTGTCCCGGCCGATCACCGGGTCGATCCGGCCCTGCCGGGCCAGCTCGGTCAGATCACGGCCGTACTTGTCCAGGGTGGGCGTGCCGGTGGGCCGCTGCCGCTCGGGGCGGGGCTGTGTGCCCTCGGGGGCCTCCGGCGGCATGGAGCGCGGCTGGAACCGGGCCGCGTGCAGGATGTGCCCGGCCGCCGAGTCCGGGTTCGAGGCGAGCGCGCTGAGCACGTGCTCCGGGCCGATGTACCCGGCGCCGCTGGCCCGCGCCATGTCGTGCGCGTCCAGCAGGGCCCGCTTGACGGCCGGGGTCAGGGACAGCGAGGTCGGCGGCGGGACCTCGCCCGGCGGGTGCTGTACCGGACCCGCCCGGTCGTCGATCTCCGAGGCGAGCGAGTCCGGGTCCGCGCCCGCCCGGCTCAGCAGGCTCCGGGTGGGCTCCGACGAGACGGCCGCGCGCAGCAGGTGCTGGGTGTCCAGGTCCCGGCTGCCGTGCTCGGCGGCGTACTGGGCGGCTCCTCTGACCAGCTCCCGGGCCGGCTGGCTGAGCAGGCGGCCGATGTCGATGTGACGTGGCGCCCCGCCGACGGATCCGCCGAAGAAGCGGGCCAGGAAGTCACCGAACGGGTCAGGAGGGTAGCCGTTGGTCATGGCGTTGCGTTTCCTTCGCTGACGACTGGCTCCGCCGGGTAACCGGCTGGGAGCCGCTCATGCCCACGATGACACGATCCTTTTCGTCGGGCATGTCCGCCTACGGGGAGGGAGGTTCCCGGGTCCGGGCGGCGGCTGCGGGTGCGTCGCGGCCGCAGCCGCCCGAGCGCTTACCGTGCCGTCAGGATGCGGGGGCCCTGTTCCGTGATGGCCACCGTGTGCTCGACGTGGGCCGCGCGGGAGCCGTCGTCGGTGCGCAGGGTCCAGCCGTCGGGGGCCTCGTGGTAGCCGTCCTTGCCGCTCGCGATCAGCATGGGCTCGATGGCGAGGACCATCCCGGCCCGGAGCGGGAGGCCGCGGCCGGGGCGGCCCTCGTTCGGGACCTCGGGGTCCTCGTGCATACGGCGGCCCACGCCATGGCCGCCGAAGCCCTGCGGGATGCCGTAGCCGGCCGTGCGGCAGACCCGGCCGACCGCGTGCGCGATGTCCCCGATGCGGTTGCCCACGACGGCCGCCGCGATGCCCGCGGCCAGCGCCCGCTCGGCGGTCTCGACCAGCCGCACGTCCGCCGGGCGGGGGCGGCCCACCACGAAGCTGATCGCCGAGTCGCTCGCCCAGCCGTCCAGCACGGCGCCGCAGTCGACGGAGAGCAGGTCGCCGTCGCGGAGCCGGTAGTCCGTCGGGATGCCGTGCACGATCGCGTCGTTCACCGAGGCGCAGATCACCGCGGGGAAGGGGGTCGGGGCGAAGGAGGGGCGGTAGCCGAGGAACGGCGAGGTCGCGCCCGCCTCGCGCAGCACCTCCCGGGCCACCTCGTCCAGCTCCAGCAGCGTGACACCGGCGCGCGCGGCCTGCCGTGCGGCCGTCAGGGCGCGGGCGACCACCTGGCCGGCCGCGTGCATCGCGTCGATCGACGTTTCGGTCTTCAGTTCCACCATGCCAATTACTATACCGGTATTTTAATTGGGTGACGCCCGGCGGGCCGGGAAACGGGTGACCGGGGGCAGAATGGGGGGCATGGTGCGTACCCCTCTCACTCCCGAAGAGCGCGACCGCGGTGAGCGGCTCGGGCGGCTGCTGCGCGAGGCGCGCGGCGACCGGAGCATGGCGGACGTCGCCGCCGCGGCGGGCGTCTCCGCCGAGACGCTCCGCAAGATCGAGACGGGGCGGGCGCCCACACCGGCGTTCTTCACCGTGGCCGCGCTCGCGCAGGCCCTCGGCCTGTCCATGGACGAGCTGGTGGCGCGGTGCGCCCTGGTGCCCGTCTGAGCCGTCCGCCCGCCACCCGGTGACCGGCTCCGCCACCGGAGTGTGAAACGTGATCGACTCCGCGCTTTGACGGCGATGGTCTTGGCAAGGACCGTCCGGAGGCTTACGTTCGTCCCTCTACCGCCTGCTCTACGGGCGTAGAGGCTCTGGCGTCGTGTCGAGGGAGCAGCTCATGACCAACGTCGTCCGCGCCGCTCTGGTCCAGGCCACCTGGACCGGCGACACCGGGTCCATGGTGGCGAAACACGAGGAGCACGCCCGCGAGGCGGCCCGCCGGGGCGCGCGGATCATCGGCTTCCAGGAGGTCTTCAACGCCCCCTACTTCTGCCAGGTCCAGGAGCCGGAACACTACCGCTGGGCCGAGCCCGTGCCCGACGGCCCGACCGTGCGCCGCATGCGGGACCTCGCCCGCGAGACCGGCATGGTGCTCGTCGTCCCGGTCTTCGAGGTCGAGCAGTCCGGCTTCTACTACAACAGCGCCGCCGTGATCGACGCCGACGGCAGCTACCTCGGCAAGTACCGCAAGCACCACATCCCGCAGGTCCGGGGCTTCTGGGAGAAGTACTACTTCAAACCCGGCAACCTGGGCTGGCCCGTCTTCGACACCGCCGTGGGCAAGGTCGGCGTCTACATCTGCTACGACCGCCACTTCCCGGAGGGCTGGCGCCAACTCGGGCTGAACGGTGCCCAGTTGGTATACAACCCGTCCGCCACCCACCGGGGCCTGTCCGCCCACCTCTGGCAGCTCGAACAGCCCGCCGCGGCCGTCGCCAACGAGTACTTCGTCGCCGCCATCAACCGGGTCGGGCAGGAGGAGTACGGCGACAACGACTTCTACGGCACGTCCTACTTCGTCGACCCGCGCGGACAGTTCGTCGGCGAGGCCGCGAGCGACAGCAGCGAGGAACTCCTCGTGCGCGACCTGGACTTCGGCCTCATCGAGGACGTGCGGCGGCAGTGGGCCTTCTACCGCGACCGCCGCCCCGACGCCTACGAAGGGCTGGTGCGGCCGTGAACGACCTCTACTCCCGCCACCGCGCCGTCATGCCCGACTGGCTCGCCCTCTACTACGACGACCCGATCGAGATCACCCACGGCGAGGGCCGCCACGTCTGGGACTCCGCCGGCCACAGATACCTGGACTTCTTCGGCGGCATCCTCACCACGATGACCGCGCACGCCCTGCCCGAGGTGACCAAGGCGGTCACCGGGCAGGCCGGCCGGATCGTCCACTCCTCCACCCTCTACCTCAACCGGCCGATGGTCGAACTCGCCGAGCGCATCGCCCGGTTGAGCGGCATCCCGAACGCCCGGGTGTTCTTCACCGCCTCCGGCACCGAGGCCAACGACACCGCCCTGCTGCTCGCCACCGCCCACCGGCGCAGCAACACCGTGCTGGCCATGCGCAACAGCTACCACGGCCGCTCCTTCACCGCGGTCGGCATCACCGGCAACCGCGGCTGGTCCCCGACCTCCCTCTCCCCGGTCCAGACCCTGTACGTCCACGGCGGCGTGCGCACCCGGGGCCCCTTCGCCCACCTCGACGACCGCGCGTTCATCGACGCCTGTGTGGCCGACCTGAAGGACGTCCTCGGCCACACCCGGCCCCCGGCCGCGCTGATCGCCGAACCCGTCCAGGGCGTCGGCGGGTTCACCTCGCCGCCCGACGGACTGTTCGCGGCCTTCCGCGAAGTCCTCGCCGCCCAGGGCATCCTGTGGATCGCCGACGAGGTGCAGACCGGCTGGGGCCGCACCGGCGACCACTTCTGGGGCTGGCAGGCACACGCCCGCAGCGGCCCGCCGGACATCCTCACCTTCGCCAAGGGCATCGGCAACGGCATGTCCATCGGCGGGGTCGTCGCCCGCGCCGAGATCATGAACTGCCTGGACGCGAACAGCATCTCCACCTTCGGCGGCACCCAGATCACCATGGCCGCGGGCCTCGCCAACCTCACCTACCTCCTCGAACACGACCTCCAGGGCAACGCCCGGCGGGTCGGCGGACTGCTCATCGAACGGCTCCGGGCGGCCGCCGCCGGACTGCCCGCGGTGCGCGAGGTGCGCGGACGCGGGCTGATGATCGGCGTCGAACTGGTCAAGCCGGGCACGGACCAGGCCGACCCGCAGGCCGCCGCCACCGTGCTGGAGGCGGCCCGCCAGGGCGGACTGCTCATCGGCAAGGGCGGCGGACACGACAGCAGCGCCCTGCGGATCGCCCCTCCGCTGTCCCTCACCGTCGCCGAGGCCGAGGAGGGCGCGGCGATCCTCGAGGACGCGCTCGGGAGCCTTCACTGACGACGCGCCGCGGAGCCCGTCCCGCACGAGAGAACGGGGGTACGGCCATGACCACCGCCCCGGAGTCCCGGCACGGCTGGGAACCCGCCCTGTCCGTCCGCCGGGTGCTCGGCCTGGAGCGGGTGCTCGCCGGAGAACCCGAGGTGGTGGCCGGCGCCGACCGGCTGGACCGGCCGGTGCGCTGGGTGCACGTCGCCGAGGCCGCCGACGTCGGAGTGATGCTCAGCGGCGGCGAGATGGTGCTCACCACCGGTGTCCTGCTCGCCGGCGACGAGGCCGGACAGGCCGAGTACATCCGGTCGCTGCACCGGGCGGAGGCCGCCGCCGTCGTGCTCGGCCTCGGCCGGGCCTTCCCGGCGCCGCCCGAGGCCATGCGCCGGGCCGCCGAACGCTGCGGACTGCCGATGGTCGTCCTGCACCGGCCCTTTCCCTTCGCCGAGCTGACCGAAGAGGTCCAGTCCCGGCTGGTCAGGCGCAAGTTCGCCGCCGTCAGCCTCTCGGAGACCGTCCGCACCGAGCTCACCGCCCTCATCACCGCGGGCGTCCCGCTCCAGCGGCTCCTGGACGAGATCGCCGTGCACAGCGGCTGCCCGGTCGTCGTCACCAACCTCGCCCACCGCGTCCTCGGCACGGCGGGGGAGCGCTCCGCGGTGGACGACGTGCTGCGCGACTGGGAGCGGATCGCCCGGCAGGCATGGGGGCACCGCACAGGCCGTTCAGGCACTGGGGGAGGCACCGCCGGCGACGGCTGGATCCGGGCCGAGCTGTGCGGACGCGGCGAGCGCTGGGGCCGGCTGCTGCTGTGCGGCTACCGGGGC